>JAEYUU010000353.1 GCA_023429545.1 Verrucomicrobiota bacterium | reverse complement strand
GACGTAAGGGCGCGCGGCCGGCGCGGGGCGGGGCCGGTGTTTCCAGGTGTGTCGGATGATGAAATAGCCCGCGATTCCGCCGACGACGCCGATGATGAGGGCGCCGAGGTAGAGCGAGGTGACGGCGCCGACGCTGGGATACCTCCAGCCATCCCTTGAGCTCGAGTTCCTTCAATGCGGCACGCATGGTGGGACGGCTTACTTGCAGAGAGGCACAAAGATCGCGCTCGCCCGGAAGATGGGTCCTCCAGCGACCGGAGCGGATGCCGTCGCACAGGGAAGTCACGGTCTGGGCCACCAAGGTGACGCGCTGGGGCAGCGGCAGAGATGCGGAGCTTTGCGGTGTCATCTGGTCAGGTTTTATGACCAAGAGCATGCAGTTGGCCCGGTGATCCGGCAAGCCCATACTGTAGGGAGCCTGTCCTACGCACTACCATGTCTCTTCAACTAGTAACCGAACTTGCCGAGTCCGATCGCCAGCTGCTGGAACGCGCTGTGGACGGATTCGTGCCAGCAGAGATTTTTGACGTTCACGCCCACCTGTTCCACAGCCGGCATTTCGCGGAAGGAAAGCGTCCTGCCTTTCTGGAGGAAAATCGTGGCTATGGCTTGCGCGACTTTGATGAAGCCATGGCGCGATGGTTGCCACGCCGGAAAGTAGAAGGGCTGTTCTTCGGCTACCCTTCCGCCGGAAATGACAGGACGGGAGAGAATGCCTGGCTGCACGATCAAGTGGCTGCCGGCGTGCGAAGCAGCAACAACCGTGCGCTCATCCTGGCAGCTCCCGAAGATGAACCCGCAACGGTTCGCCGCATGCTGGAGGGCGGTGTATTCATCGGCATCAAGCCCTACCGGTTGTACGCCGACGTGGATGACACCCGTCAGGCGACCATCGAGTCGTTCACCCCGGAGTGGATGTGGCAGCTCTGCCATGAGTTCGATGGCGTGCTGATGCTGCACATCATGCGCGACGGTGGCATCACCGACGCACACAATGTCGAATCACTGCGCCGTCTGTGCCGCCGCTATCCGCGTTGCCGTGTGGTGCTGGCGCACGTGGCGCGCTCCTTCAACTACCGTCATGCGCGTGAAGGCCTTCAGGCCATGATCGACCTCGACAATGTGGTGGTGGACACCTCGGCGGTCACGCAGACCGGCGCGTTTCGCGCGGCACTCGAGGTGCTGGGACCCCGCCGTGTCCTGTGGGGCAGCGACTATATGGGCAGCGAACTGCGTGGCATCTGCCTCACGCAGGGGGACGGCTTTACGTGGGTGTATGCGGATGACGTTTCAGCCAGGGATCTGACGGTCTTCGGCCACTTCACACTTGTCGGCATCGAGTCCTTGCTCTGCCTGCGTGAGGCCTGTGAGGACACTGGCATGACGCCCGGCGACATCCAGGATATCTTCCGCGACAACGCGCTGCGTCTCCTTTCTCCGCATCTTGGACCGGGCTCAATTCCGACGGCAGTGGAGGGGCGGGACAGGTGGAGTGAGGCGAGGCAGAAGATTTCATGTGGCACCGGCCTGATGTCCAAGCGGGCGGAGAGTTTTGATCCGGTGAGCTGGCCGAGTTATTACTTGCGCTGCTCCGGCGCGCACATCTGGGACATGAATGGACGGAGGTTCGTGGACTTCACCGGCGGTGTGGGGGCGATTCTCCTTGGACACAGCGATCCTGAGGTGAATGCCGCTGTGCATCGTCGGGTGAATCTTGGCACTTACTGCACGCTGGTTTCACCCGAGGAGGTGGAGCTGGCCGATTTGCTCCTGGAACTTCATCCTTGGGCGCAGAGGGTGCGCTATGCACGTGGGGGTGGAGAAGCGCTGGCACTGGCAGTTCGCATTGCACGGGCGGCAACCGGGCGCAGCGGTGTGGCCTTTTGCGGATATCATGGTTGGAGCGACTGGTACCTCGCAGCGAATCTCGCCAGCAATTCCGCTCTGGACGGTCATTTGATTCCCGGCCTTGAGCCGCACGGAGTTCCACGTGAACTCACCGGCACGGCAGTTCCCTTCAAGTACAATGACCTTGCGGCGTTTGAATCCGCCATGTCGCAGCTTGATGGACGACTGGCCGCGGTGGTCATGGAACCCTTCCGCGCGGAGCTGCCCCGTGAGGGATTCGTGGAAAAGGTCGCTGCGAGATGCCGTGCTGCGGGTGCGGTGTTCATCGTGGATGAAGTAACTGCGGGCTGGCGCTTCGGCATGCCCGGCGGTTGCGCGACGCTGGGCCTTGAGCCCGATCTGGCCGTGTATGCCAAGGCGATGAGTAATGGCATTCCCTGTGCCGCCGTCGTGGGACGCGACTCCATCATGGACGCGTCGAATGCCAGCTTCATCTCCAGCAGTTACTGGACAGATGGCATCGGCCCTGCAGCCGCGCTTGCTTGCATCCGGAAGATGGTGCGCACCGGCACACAACCTTATGTGGAAGGTCTCGGCACACACCTGCACCCAGCACTGCACGCATTGGCCTCAAAGCATCTCCCGTTGAAGCTGACGATCGGCAACCGCCCGTGTGCTCCCTCCCTTTCGTTTGCGCTGGGAGATGCGGCGATGTCGGCCAAGGCCCTGATGATTCGCAAAATGCTTGCCCGTGGGTTCATGATGTCCAGCCAGCTTTATTTGATGCACGCGCACGATGGGGCCTTGATTGATGCCATGCTTGAATCGTTGGATGCTGTGCTCGGCGAACTGGTAGTGCTGCACGAATCAGGCAGGCTGATCAGCGAGGCTGGTCAAGCGGTGCCTGATCGTGGATTCGCCCGCCTGGCCTGAAAACGTTTCAATCGGAACTCGCATTCGAACCACGCACACACGTCGGGATCACTGCGGAGCCCGATTGGTCCGCATCAGCACATTGATCTCTTCGTGGGAGAGCGCGGCATCGAAGATGAACACTTCATCCAGGTCGCCACGAAAGAAGCGGGGCTGGGCATCGCCTTTACGCACTGGATCAGGGAAGGCCACATTGCGACCGAGCCAGACGCCGTGGCCCGCATTGAGCACGTCCGTGTTGATCTCTGTCCTGGTTTCGCGGGTGACGATCTCAGGTTTGCCGTCCACGTAGAGGATCACGTTCGTGGCGAGGGTGGCACGGGATCCGCCATACATCACCACGGCGATGT
Source organism: Verrucomicrobiota bacterium (assembly GCA_023429545.1). Classification (GTDB taxonomy): domain Bacteria; phylum Verrucomicrobiota; class Verrucomicrobiia; order Verrucomicrobiales; family Verrucomicrobiaceae; genus Roseimicrobium. Next base: position 613 of record JAEYUU010000353.1, on the reverse strand, counting down.
GGTGCCATTGGTTGTCCCTCAGATCGGTGGTGCCAATGATTCGGCCATTGTCATAGGTGCCCAATCGGAGACGCCCCACAGGTCCTTCTGTCGCGATGGTGTTGGCCGACATCTGCCAGGCGGTGGCTCCAACGAGCGAACCCCAGGAGATGATTCCGTGACCTGTCCACGAATCCTTGTTCAGTTCCTTGGGCACCCGGACCCACAGCGCGACCGTGCGGGAGGCATTGCCGCCGATGCCAGGGAAGGGCGATTCCGCATATTCCGATTTCCCGTTGAATGAAAGCCCCTTTCCGACCACTCCCTCAATTGACTGCGGTCCTCTGCCCGGGTTTGGGGTCTTGTCGGGATAGGCGAGCAGATCCAGCCGTGCTTGTCCGTCGACGCCGAGTTCCCTTCCCTTGTTGGTCACGGTGCCACCTTCAACTTCGTCGAAGCTCCAGTGAATGTACCCAGGCACACGACCCGCGGACACCGGCATGGAGGTCACGAAGGTATTCGCGTCTGCATCAATGCGCTCGATTGCGGTGCCATGAACGCGCAGCCCTTCATTGTCGAAGAGCGTGGTGGTGCCATGTGGTTTCGTGGTGACGTCGACCACCCCGGAGAGCAC
>JAEYUU010000334.1 GCA_023429545.1 Verrucomicrobiota bacterium | reverse complement strand
GAAAAGGGTAAGTATAGAGAGATGAACCCTGCCGCTGGTGCACTATCGAGTCTCGGATGAAGCAACGCGCTGAAATCGGCGGCGGATGCGCGTGACGGTTTCGCCACGCATGGGCGGAATCTCAGGTCACGCGTTCTGCGCGCGCTGGCGGAGCCAGTGGTCGCAAAGCACCAGATGCGCCATGGCCTCCACCATGGGCACGGCGCGAGGCAACACGCAAGGATCATGGCGGCCGCGGGCCTTTAGCGTGGTGGCCTCACCGCTGGTGGTCACAGTGTTCTGCTCACGCAGGACCGTGGCGGTGGGCTTGAAGGCGACGCGGAACACAATCTCCTCACCATTGCTGATGCCGCCCTGGATGCCACCGCTGCGATTGGTGCGCGTCCGAATCTTCCCAGCGTCATCGGTATAGAACTCGTCATTGTGCTGCAAGCCGGTCATGCGTGCGCCGCCGAAGCCGCTGCCGATTTCAAAACCCTTCGTAGCCGGCAGGCTTAGCATGGCCTTGGCGAGATCCGCCTCCAGCTTGTCAAAGACGGGCTCACCGAGTCCCGCCGGCACTCCACGCACCACGCACTCGATCACGCCGCCCACGGAGTTGCCTTCCTTGCGAATCTCCTCGATGAGGGCGATCATCTTCTCCGCGGCGATGGGGTCGGCCGTACGGACGATGTTCGACTCAATCAGCTCCCGGCTCAACGTGGCAGGGTCCACGGCCGCCATGATGTCCCGCACAGTGTGCACATACGCCAGGCACTGGTAGCCAGGCAGATTCACCCCCAAGACCTTCTGCGCGATGGCGCCCGCCGCGACACGGCCGATGGTTTCCCGCGCACTGGAGCGGCCCCCGCCAGCCACGGCGCGCACGCCGTACTTGGCATCGTACGTGTAATCCGCGTGGGAGGGACGGTAGGCGGTCTGCATCTCAGCATAAGCATCTGACCGCTGATCCTCGTTTCTGACCGTGATGGCAATCGGTGTCCCGAGGGTCTGTCCGTCCAGGACGCCGGAGAGGATCTCCGCCCGGTCACCTTCTTTGCGCTGGGTCACAATCCGGCTCTGCCCGGGCCGCCGGCGGTCCAGTTCCACTTGGATGTCCTCGACCGTTAGAGGAATCTTGGGAGGGCAGCCATCGACGATGCAACCCACGGCCGGGCCGTGGGACTCACCAAAGGTGCTGACGCGGAAGAGAGTGCCGAAGCTGCTGGCCATGCCGGTGGGAGTCTGAGAAGCGGCCAGCCGGGAAACAGAACGCCGTTGGATGAGCTTCGAGGGGATGAACACTCTGGCGAGATGTCTGTCAGATGCAACACGGACGTTCCATTGGAGATTCGCAGATCTTGATAATCAGGATATCTGTCATTAATGAGAACAGTGTCAGTTGTGAACGATTCGGGTCGAGTTACCCACACGCCTGTATTCTAGTTTATCTAAAGCTCGATCCACTAATAACAGTAGGGACTGTGAATTTGTGAACAACACTGTTCCTCAGAGCATTCTGTAGCGTTCCACAGCCAGATCGAGTGCGAGCTACTTTGTGAAGCACCGTGCACTCTCAGATGTGGAACTCACCTGTGCGAACAGTTTTTGAATTGTTGGAATGATCTTCGCAGGGTTGTTCGCAGGACTGAGAGGCCGCATTTTCGGCGATCCACTCATTGAGTGTGGGATGCGCCAGGGCTTTTTGAGCGGCTGAGATTTCTGCCTCTTGCTTGCTCCGTCCCGATCCGTGGGCAAGCTCCCGGCCGGCCCAAACCACAGCGACCTCAAAGGTGCGGGCATGGCTGGGCCCCTCGGTGGCGACGATGCGGTAGGCCGGAGTTTCACCACCATGATTCTGGAGGAGTTCCTGAAGCTGACCTTTGGGGTTTTGCTCGACGGGTGCTGCCAGGAGAGCCGCGAGCTCAGCTGCCCAGAGCCGCAGGACGAGAGGTCGGGATTTCTCGTAACCGGCGTCCTGGTGCACGGCCCCGATGATGGCCTCCAAGGCGTCGGCGAGGATTTTATCGCGGTCCCGGCCCCCGCTGGAGTCTTCACCGCGTCCCAGGATGAGATGCTGCCCGAGCTCGAGCTGGCGTGCCAGTCGTGCCATGGTTCCGGTTTGCACTGCGCGGGTGCGAAGCTTGGTCAGCAGACCTTCTGCCTCATGGGGAAACTGCTCAAAGAGTGCCTCGGAGACAGCGAGCTGCACCACGGCATCCCCCAAATGCTCCAGGCGCTGGAAATGGAAACCTGTGCGCGCGTCCTTGTCAGTTTCCTTGTCGGGCTGCGCGCCTTTCTTCACCCGCTGCTTGTTGTGCGCGATGCTGGGGTGGGTGAGCGCTTCGCGAAGCAGGGCGCGCTGCTGGAACTTGTAGCCCAGCCGGGCCTCCAGAGATGCGGTATTGTCTCCCATGATTCCTGAGACTGTGCCAGTTTTCCCAAACGCCTCAGGAAAGTGGGGTGACCGACGGGACTCGAACCCGCAACAACCAGAATCACAATCTGGGACTCCACCGTTGAGCTACGGCCACCATTTTCCGCAATGCGGATGGGCAGTGTAACGCAGAAGTGTACGGGGTCAAGGGGTAGATGACGAGGGCGTTTGAGAGTTTGGAGTTGAGTGTTGAGAGTCTGAGGGGAAAGGAACTCGGTGAACGCTGGGACGCGCTCCCTGGTACTTCAGAAATTATACTTCATGGCTCTTCCACGTTTCTTCATCCCGCCGGCTCACTGGAACCCTTCCGGCCTGGCGCTTGTTGGCGACGAGGCAAAGCACTGCACCCAAGTGATGCGACGGACGGTGGCTGAGGAGATCATCGCTTTCAACGGTGCCGGTGCCTGGACGCGCGCGGAGATCGTGAGTGCGGGAAAGGGGAGTGTGGAACTGCGCGTACTGGAGGCCGGGGAGACGCCGCCACCGGCGGTGACCATCATCTTGTTTCAATCCATCCCGAAGGGCTCCAACATGGATCTCATCATTGAGAAATCGGTGGAACTCGGTGTGAATGCCATCGTGCCCGT
>JAEYUU010000214.1 GCA_023429545.1 Verrucomicrobiota bacterium | reverse complement strand
CCATCACCTTCACCACTTCGGGCAGGCCGCTGAATTGAACCCCGGTACCGGGATGGCGCATACGGTCGCCCAATTGGGCTTCCGCACGCCGGATGGAATCCATGCTGCAACCCGCCAGAAACACCGGACCTCCGGCGATACCGGCAAACTTCAAGAGTGTTTCACGGCGGGTCATGACAGCAGGCAATCGAGTTTATTTATCGCGCTTAGAAGCTCAGTTGCGTGCCGATGCCGAAGAAGAAGCTCGGCTCATCCACGAAGCTCAGCCCTGGTTCGGTGAAGGCGGCGCTGATATTGATGCCACCCAGGCGCCACTGAACACCAAACGCATAGGGCGTTTCATCGCTAAGGTCTTCGTCCTTCGTGGAGACTTCGCCCACGAGGTAGAAGCGCAGGGGAAGCTCAACTTCAAGGCCGAAGTAGCCCACGGGAGAATCGCTTTCATCCTCGCCCGGATCCTCAATCCAAGTCTGGCGCAGACCGGCGTGGAATCCCACGGAGCGGAGGAAGCCATCATCGGAAATCTCAAGCCGCTTGAAGAGAGCGAGGAAAGCATTGTAGTTCTCTTCATCGCCAAGGAAGGCATAGCCGCCCACGCTCAGTTCGGGCATGGGACCTTCATCCTTGAGCAGGCGCACGCGCACCATGGGGCCCCCGGAGAAGAGGTCACTGGAGTTGTCGATGTCCTTCGCGCCGAACAGCCCGCCTACTTCGAGCCAATCGGTCACGCCGTAGGAAAGGAGGGCGCCATGGGCCATCACGGGATCCGCGTCATTATTCGGCAGGAAGAAGCAGTACTGCGCGGTGAAGGCGCCGGCCGGCATGGTGCCGGAGGTCGGGTTGATGAAGAGACCCGTCGGGCCCTGGATGGTGAGCAGGCCGCGGCCACCCACGTAGTCCTCAATGGGGGGCGGAGGGGGTACGGGATTCTTGGCGGAGACGGTTACCTCACCCGCCTGGGCGGGGATCGAGAGCGCCGCTGCAGCCAGCGCGCCGAGAGTCAGGAAAAAGGTCGGTTTCATGGTTGGTGTGGGACTGAAGGCCGATGCAAGCCGAGACTACATACCTCCACCGCATCTCTACAAGCAAAAAAGCTTTCAGATGGACATCCGTGGAGAGCCCTTCCCGGACAGTGCGGCGAAGTGGACAAAGCCGGAACCGCCTCTAGATTCTCCTTCTGTGGATGAACGAGCGACAGGCCAGCCAATTCGCTTTGAGCACTACCGTGTCTCCACGGATGAGCAGGGCCGTCCCCTGAAATTGGGCGAAGGCGCCATGGGCGTCACGTACCTGGCCGAGGATACCAACCTGAAAGTGAGGGTGGCGCTCAAGGTCATCCGCCCCCAGCTCCTGGGCGACGCAGAAGTGGGCCAGCGCTTCCAACGCGAGGCGCAGGCGGCAGCACGCCTGCGGCACCCGAACGTGGCCGGCGTCTACCACCTGGGCATGGTGGACAACACCTTCTTCTACGCGATGGAGTTCGTGGAAGGTGAAACGGTCAAGGATCGGGTGCAGCGAAATGGCCCCCTGCCATTGAAGGAGGCTCTGGAGGTGGCCCTGCAGGTGTGTGAAGCGCTCGGCGCCGCTGAAAAGCACAAGATGGTGCACCGCGACATCAAGCCGGCGAATATCATGCTGGAGGCAATCGAGGACGATCTGCTGCGTGTGAAGCTCATCGACTTCGGCCTGGCCAAGCCGTTGCATGCTGAGGCGCAGAACTCCATGGCGCTGCAGACGCAGGCGGGGATTTTTCTCGGCACGCCGGTATTCGCCAGCCCCGAACAAATCCAGGACGTGCCGCCTGACTCACGTGCAGATTTCTATTCACTGGGCCTGAGCTTGTGGTTCATGCTGGAGGGGCTCACCCCTTTTGAGGGGTCCCTGCACAAGGTGCTCTTTGATCAGGTGCATACCGCACCGCCTCTTGGTCGCCTCCTTTGGGTTCCCGCGGAAATTCGCGACCTGCTGGGGAAGATGCTGGAGAAGGATCCCGTCAATCGGCCGCAGACTGCACGCGAGCTGCGGCAGAAGATTCACGACTGCCTGCGTGCTCTGGCCACCTCCGGCACAAGCTACAGCGAGTGGCAGCAACGCTTCCAGGTGGAGGGTAAACCCAGGAGCCAGCCCTGGGGCATGATCTTTGAGGGACAGGACACGCTGAGCGGCGCGGTGCGGCTCCATCTTCTGCGCAATGATCGGTTCAGCGATCCCAAAGCCATCCAGGGAGTGCTTGGCGATGCGCGCCGGGCCATCGACATCCATCACCCTAATGTCCTGCGCCATCTCACCGTATTCCCCACCAGTGGCGCCCAGGGCACGGGATGGATGGTGGTGACCGAGCATCCCGGCACCCAAACGCTGCTGGACCACCTGCGGAAGGTGAAGCAACTCCCGCCAACGGAGGCGATCGCCATTATCGAACGACTGGCCTCCGCAATTGACACCTGCATCGCGAATGATCTCATCACGGCAGACCTCGATCCGGCCGGCATCTTCCTGAAACAGGTCCCGCGCACGGAGATCCACGCACTCATCCAGACAGCCACAGCCACGGTTTCCGCCATCACCGCCACCTCGGCGGAGACGTTTGAAGTGGTGCCTAAGCTGAGCCCCATCAACTACTCCTACCTCACCACCCTGCGCCCGGCGGATGAGACGGCGATTGGCATGACGCAGGGACCGTTCCGCGCCGAGGCCACCACGCCGCAGGAGCTGGTACAGCGCCTCGCACTGCTCGCGTACCAGTGCCTGGGTGGCGCGGTGGGCGGCGCATGGTCGCGCGTGCCACGGTTCATCCCGCTGGCCTGCCTGACCCAGAGGCAGAACGACATCCTGCGCGCCGCCCTCGTCGACTCCACATGGATGCTCGCGACGGATTTCGTGGAGGCATTCCAGCAGACGCGGACAACCCGTCGCTCTGATGAGACCGCGCGTGTCTCAACCTCCACGGAGGCGACCGTGATGCTGACCTCCTGGCGCATGCTGGCGGACCTCGCGGCAGCGGACTCGGATGAGTTTTCCACGGAGCACGCGAAGGAGTTTACCGGCAAAATTGAAAAGCCGGAGGCCGGACCAGCACCTGCACCTGGTGAGTCCCTCACATCAGAGCCAGAGCCTGCTGAACTTTCGAAGGCTGAATGTGAGAGCAGCGTAGGGACCAAGGAGGGTCCTGTGGCGGACACTGGGAAGAGCGTGAGTGACGCCACTGCCCCGGCACTGGATTCCACACTTGCCGCGGAGCGCACGCAGACGTGGGGCCGAACAGAGCATCAGTCGGAAAGTGCTGCCGCCCAAGCAACCGGAACAATTGCGGAATCCATCGTCGAACCACCGGCTGACGAGCTCAAGCAGCCGTCTCCCGACGAAACGGAAACGCTCCTCCTCTCCACGAGGGTGAACCAACTCCTGGTCACCACCCCGCCGCCCGAAATCAAAGAGGATACCGGCGCTGGGACCGGCGACCACGCCAGCACGGAGAGTGTCGCGGATGAGCCTGCGGCTGTGGCGCCAGAACAGACGACGGAGACAAAGGAACCGCCGACAGAGGAAGATGCAGGCGTGGAAGATGTGGCTGCTTCGGCTCACCCCACCAACTCTTCAGTGACAGATGAGGCGCCTTCGACCAATGCGCCATCCGAAGAACCCAGGACCGCCGAAGTCGAAAGCAAAGATGCTTCCGCGCCCACAGCCACTCTCACTCACATCCCCTTCCCTGAGGTGGCGCAGAAGCAAGAGACGCAGACGCTGCTTTCCGCGAGTGAAGTGTCCGCGAAGGCATCCACTATTGCATCCCCATCGACTGAAAGCGTCGGGACCTCGTCTTCCCTCAAGCCCATTGCCATTGCGTCATCGCCCGCGAGCGCACCATAGGCCCCTGCTTCGACCGCCACTTCCGCAGTCCCGCTGCCTCCGCCAGCAAGATCACCGCAGGTGAAGGCGCCCAGCGCTCCGCGGACACTCAGTGCCAGGCTCAGATCTCTCCCTCGGTGGGTTCTGCCCGCAGCCGCGGTTCTCGCGGTGCTGATCCTGATTGCCGGTGTCGCGTCATTGATGAGCGATGACGTGGATGATCCTGTCATTACGGAAGATCCAATTCACATTCCGCCAGAGCCTTCGGCGCCTCCCCTTCCGGCGCCTCCCGGCATTTCTGAACTG
>JAEYUU010000092.1 GCA_023429545.1 Verrucomicrobiota bacterium | reverse complement strand
AGGTGATGGCGTCGTGAAAAAGATCCGGTGAACAGCATCGCAGCGCCTCTTCCCGGACGTGGTCGCGTGCGTCTGGGCGGATGAGTCCGTGGGTGATGAATTGTCCGATGAGCCACTACGCCTTGGCACGGGAGGGCCCGTTGGCGTCTCCGCGGTGGAAGACGTGGAAGTTCTCCGCGGCACGCCTGCGGGATGACCCGTCATCGAATGGACCGATGAGCGAAAGCTTCAGCACCTCCCGGTCAGCGCGGACCTGTCCGCTGCTGAGCAGGATTTCGATGACGCGTCCTCTGTTTTCCATGCGATCGCAGAACTGGCACGCCTCATACAGCGCGCGGATCACACCTCGGATCTCCGCGGGATGCTCCTGCGCGTAGTCCTCCGTGGTCAGCAGCACTTTCTCCGGATGTCCCGGCATGAGATCCTCGCTCGTGGCCGGGCACCAGCCGATGCCATGTGCCACGGCGGCTGAGTTCCATGGTTCGCCAACGCAATAGCCGTCGATCAATCCCGCACTCAGGGAGCCGGTCATCTGAGTGGGAGGCAGCACCACCAGGCGCACGTCCTTGTCCGGATTGATGCCGCCACTCTGCAGCCAGCGACGCAGCATGAAATTGTGTGATGAGGTGCGCGCTACGATGCCCAGGGTAATCAACCTCTGATGATTGCTGCGGATCAGCTTGCCGAGGGAGGTGGCATCACGCACGCCGCGACGCCAGAGGTCCATGCTCAGGGTGATGGCGTTGCCGTGAAGATTGAAGATGAAAGGGGCAATCGTGCGGCATACGGCTCCGCCCAGTCCAAGGCGCAGGGAAAGACCCAGACCCGTGACTGCATGTGCGGCATCAATCTGGCGGTACAGGATCTTCTCGCGGATGGTGGCCCAGCCCACTTCACGCTGAAGCTCCACTTCAACACCATGTTTCTCGAAGAACCCCAGTTCCTGCGCCACGAGGAGTGGAGCGCAGTCAGCCAGCGCAATGAAACCGATGCGCACGGGGCTGCGGCGGCCTCGAATACTGCTCGGTGAATGGTGGTTTGAATGGTTCGTCACGGGGCTGGCACATCGCAGCCCACGTGCCAGCGTCCCAAATCATCCTAAAAACCGCTCGACATCTTTTTCCCGGCATGCATGAATTTCATTCATAGATGGAACAGCCGCTCCTTGATTCGCGACAGCTTCGCGCCTTCACCGTTCTCGCTCGTGAGGGCAGTTTCACGCAGGCAGGCAGATCACTGCATCTCACGCAGAGCGCCATCAGCCATGCCATCCGAGCGCTTGAGCAGGACCTCGGATGCCAGCTCTTCCACCGGCAGGGGAAGCGGGTGCTGCTCACGCATCATGGGCGCGAGCTGCTCCGCCATGCAGATGCCATTCAGAATCAGATGGCGCAGGCGCGCTCCAGCCTGGGAGCCTTGGATCAGAATCCAAGGGGGAACCTGCGCATCGGCTGCACGCCGGCAGCATCGCAGTTCATCCTGCCAACGGTTCTGCGCGAGTTCAAGGATTCCTTCCCGCTCTTCAGCATCTCGGTGTCACCAGGGGAAACGCCCGAGACGCTGGAGCGCTTGGAGAGCGGCATGCTGGACATCGCCATCTGTTTGCGGCCGCGTGACGTGTCGCGTCTCACCTGTCATGCCTTGTTTGAGGATGAGCTTGTCTTCCTTACTTCGCCCCTGCATCCATGGCACCGGCATCCGCCCAAGCCCAAGGATCTTGCCAACGAGACGTACATCATCTCCAGCCGGAACAGTTCCACCTTCCAGCTGATCAATGAGTATTTCCTGAAGCTGGGAGCGCGGCCGAGATCCTTCATTGAGCTGGGCAGCACGGAAGCGATCAAGGAACTGGTGAAACTTGGGCTCGGCGTTGCCATGGTAGCCGCGTGGGTCACGAGGCAGGAGCTGAAGTCAGGTGAACTGGTGGCCCTGCCCCTGCTGCGCGGACGGATCAAACGCCAGTGGGTGGTTGCCCACCTGAAGAACAAGGCTGTCACCCTCGCGGAACAGACGTTCCTGGCCCTGTGCGAGGCAGTGGGAACGGATCTTGAACTGAAGCCGGCACCTCCAGCCCCTGTCCTTCCGAAACGCAACGGACGTCAGGCAAAGTGATTCTGCGCTGGCAACAGCGGCAGTTATTCGGACTTCTTCTTCGGTGCCTTCGCAGCGCCGGCGTCTTTCGGTTCAGCCTGCTTCTCGGTCATCTTTTTGTCCTTGGCCTTCTGCTGTTCCGCCACGGCCTTGTCCGCCCGCTCGCGTGCTTCCTGTTCCTCATCCCACTCGGGCAGGCGGAGTTCAGGCTGCATCTCTTTTGAAGATGGAGGGGGGGCCACGGGTACGGCCGCAGGCGGCGTGGAATTTTTCTTGGAGGAACTCTTCGATGAGGCGGGGGCAGTGGCCGCAGCCGTCCTGGTCGCTGAGCCTGGAGCGGCGTTGTACTGGATCCACCATGCATCCATGGATGCAGGTTCGAAGATGCGCGCGCGGAATCCCGTCATCTGCTCGAAGCTGAAGGTCGCTTCTTTCACCACATCGAGATTCTCGTCGTACTTCACCGCCTTCACCAGGGCATCGCCCACGGCGCGGGAGCGGCGCAGGCCGAGGAGATTCGCGGCTTTCATGCGCACCTGCCAGGGGTTCTCCTTGTTTTCCAGGAGTTCGATGAGTTGCTCATCCTTGAGCTGGCTGTCCTTCAACGAGGCGCTTTCGGGGAAATAGTCACCCACCTGGATGGTGTAGCTTTCGATCCGCGAACCGGAGAGGTAGAAGTTCTGCACCCGCAGGATCTCGGCTCGTGCCGCGTGGATCAGCTTGATGAGACGCTGGTCTTCCAGGGCCTGCCACAGGCGATCGTAGGGTTCACGCGCGCCCGTGGCGATCGCTTCATCCGCATAGCTGGTGAGGCGGTTGCGTTCCTTGAGCAGAATCAGATCGTTCTCCGAAGGCGGGATCTCCGCTTCCACACCGGGCACTACAGCCGTGGCCACGGCTTCCCCCGTAGTCTTGGTGGAAGCATCACCCGCGGAAGTCGCCATCTGGGAGGCCAGGGCACTCACCCGCGTTTGCTGCTGCTGCTGGGTGCTTTCTGTCTCGCTGATGCGTGACTGCGCCGCCTGAAGCTGCGCCTTCAAATCGGAAAAGCGTTTGTCGAATTCGTCCTGCAACTGCTTGATTTCCACCGCAGTGGCTCCGCCACCCGTGGTGAGTGGCGCGCGCGTCGATGAAGAGGAACCGGAGCCAGAGGGAAGCGGCCGGCTGGAGAAGTCCGCCATGCGTGCCTCCACCTGCCCCACGAAGTGGTTGTAGAGCCACGCGCCAAAGGCGCCAATGATGAGGAGATTGACCAGAAAGAGAAGGCCAAGGAGTTTGAAAAGGCTGGTGCTCCGGCGCTGGTTCGCGTGGCGCATCCCGCTGACCATATAGGAGGTGGTAGCGCGTGAAGGCAGTCCCAGATCCTCGGCCTTGGCGGGCTCCTCGCCCAGTATGGCTCGCCTGCGAGGTGGTGTGGCGGTCGCAGGGCTGGAGGCCTGGGTTGCGCGGGGGGGCGGGTGAGGCGGCTGGGGCGCCGACTGCTGCAGAGGCTGGGTGGGCTGGCGCGGCTGCAAAGGCTGCACCCTGGGTGAATAGTACTGCTGCTCCGGCGCAGGTGGCTGCGGTTCAAGATATGGCGCTTCTTCCAGGGACTCGGAATGCTCCACGGCAACGGTCGCTCTCGTCAGAGGGGGCGTGGGGTGCCAGCCCCATGAAGCTTCTTCAACAGGCGCGCCATCCTCGTGCGGCGGAGGCTCACTGTATGGGGTGGGCGTGTCCTCTGTTTGATTGCTTGTCTCCATGGACGGAATGATTGAAACTGACGAAGGTGCCAGAATCGTATCCGGTCACCTGCTTGCATCTAGCATAAGGAAAGCGCAATGTTTCGCGAGCCGAAAGTTTCCCCACCCCATTGAATCGCACCCCATGAGCACCGCCACCCTGGCTGCGCAAAAGAAACATGCCCTGGATGCGGGTGTTCCCTGGATGCGGTGGCTTCCGGTGGGAGTGGGCGCGCTGGTCATGGTGTTGCTTTTTGCCGTGTTTCCGTACCAGCACTGGCAGTTCGTGAATCGCGGCAGTGTGCTGGAGGGCTGGTGGAAGGTGCTCACCCAGGTGCCTGAGAATGGGGAGTGGCAGTACTGCCTGGTGGTGCCGCTCATCGTGGGCTGGCTGGTGTGGCGTCAGATGGACTTTCTCAAGAAGCTGCCAGTGCACGGCTCCTGGCTGGGCGTGCCCGTGCTGCTGCTCGGTGCCTTCACCTATTGGGCGGGGTACAAGGTGGATACCGGCTACCTCGGCTACGCCGCCATCCAGATTATTCTCGCCGGCTTGATTCTGCTGCTCGGAGGGAAGGCGTGGATGCGCGCCCTGTTCATCCCATGGCTCTTCCTGGCCTTCGCCTGGCCTCTGTTCCCTCTGGACAATCTCCTCGCCGCGCGCCTGAAGATTCCCACGGCCCAGATCGCGGGCGGACTCCTCAATCTCGGGGGCATCCCCTGTGTGCGTGAAGGCTCCACGCTCCAATCCATGGCGGATGCGGCGGCGGGCCTGCAGCAGGGGCAGAAGTTCACCCTGGATGTCTCGGACTCCTGCAGCGGCATGCGTTCGCTCTATGCCCTCATCATGACGGGCGTGCTGTACAGCATGGTCGCGCTCCAACGCACCGGTCCGCGCCTCCTGCTGGCATTCAGCACGATTCCGCTCGCGGTGGCGGGGAATGTCGTGCGCCTGATGATGCTGGCCATCGGCTGTCTCGTTGCCGGTCAGGAATTCGCAGTCGGCAAGCAGGTGCAGGGCCAGTTGGTGGAGGCCACCCTGGTCAGTGGCGTCGTTTCGGGGAAGGATCTTCAGGGCAAAGGGGTCTATGCCAACATCACCGGTGGCCGCTTGACGGTAGAGCGCGTCACCGCGGATCAACAGATCGATGGGTGGATCCGAAAAGGCACCCTGGAAGACGGACGCGCCTTTGAGGCAAAGGTGGAGGGCGGCAAACTTGCTGGAAGGGTGCTGGAGGAGGCGGCACTGATGAATATTTTGATTTTTGATTCGCCAGAGGCGGCCACATCCGCTGCCGCTGCTTCGGCCACGGTCAGCATCGGGGCATTGTCTCAGGGGCAGTTGGAGCGTCCCAGTTTCACCGAGTCCAAGCAGGTGGAATCCTTCTTCCACCTGTTCGCCGGGTTCGTAGTGTTTGGCGTTGCCCTCGCGGGTGTCTTTGCACTCGCTTCGCTCCTAGAGAAGAAACACTGGAACCAGGTGAAAAAATGGGGACACAAGCCCGGCGCGGGTGCGCTGCCCGCGGAGATCCGCCCTGCGCCGCCACACGATGTCATGGTCAAGAGCGGCACTGCCTTTGCCCTGGGGGCAGTGGCCATGCTGCTGTGCTGGGCCACGCCGTCCTCCGCGCAAATGGCGGAGTCCAGTTTCCGGGAGAGCCTGCCAGAAAGTGTCTCTGGATGTCCCAGCATGGCACTCACGATGACCAGCAAGGAGCGCGCCCTCTTTGATGAAACTGTCGCCCTCGACCGGAGAGTGTACCTCACGCAGGACAACCGCCAGGTGCTCGTGACGGTGGTGCTCAGCGGTCGGTTGAAGAAAACGCTGCACCAGCCGGAGCGCTGCCTGCCGGATCAGGGATGGATCATCTCCTCCCAGCAGGTGGTCCCACTTCATCTGAAGGATGGCCGTGAGCTTCAAGCCACCGTGCTCAGCCTTTTCCGTGACGTGCAGAAGGAGGATGGAACCCGCGTCCGGGTGCGCGCGCTGAACCTCTACTGGTACCAGGGGTCGGAGGGCTACAGCACGCCCAGCTATGACATGAGCAGCTTTGTGAGCTATCGGGACGCGATCCTTCACAATCTGAATCACCGCTGGGGCCAGGCCTCCTTTTTTATGAAGGTGTCTGAAAACGAGGTCGGCGGCATCGAGGATCCTCTTGAAGAGTTGTCCGCCATCCAGTCGCTGAGTTCCTTCGCCGCGGATGCTGCCGCGGACTTTCTCAAGCCGGAAGCGTGAAGATCGGGGTCTCTCGCGAGCCTCATGGCTGGAACGGCCTGTGTAAGACACTCGATCTTGCCCTCGTGCCTGCTCTTCCCCTATTCTCTTTCCAGCCATGCGCATTTTCCCGCTTATCGCCACCCTGATCGGCTCGACCACTACGTGCCTGGTGCCTGCCCAGACACCCCCGCCCAAACCTGAGGCTGCAGCCGCCGCGACTGAGCCTGCGCCAGCCGAGGCGCCCAAGCCACCCCAACCCCCGAAACCGAAGGCCTATGTCGACCCGGCAGTGACGGACGACGATTTCATCATCCAGGGGGAGTACGTGGGCAAGGACGAGGAGGGAAACCGCTTTGGTACCCAGGTCATCGCGCTGGGCGAGGGGAAGTTCGAGGCCGTGCGGTACAAGGGCGGACTGCCCGGCGATGGCTGGGACGGCGACCGCTCAGAGATTACGCGTGTGCCTGGAAGCCGTGAGCAGGGTGAGATGACCGTGGTCTTCAACGGTCCCAAGTCCCGAGGCGAGGCGGACGGCGCGAGGATCTTCGTCTCGCAGATGCACAAGGAGCCCATCATGGATCTCAAGAGGGCCTCCCGCGAGTCGCCCACCTTGAACGCTGCACCGCCGGCAGGAGCCGTGGTGCTTTTCGATGGCAAGGGCATCAACGGCTTCCCCAAGTCGCGCGTCACGCCCAACGGCCTGCTCATCGAGGGTTGCACCAGCGGGGAGAAATTCACCGATTTCACCATCCATCTTGAGTTCCGCCTGCCCTACATGCCTACCGCTAGAGGCCAGGCCCGGGGAAACAGCGGCATCTACCTTCAGGGCCGCTATGAGGTGCAAATGCTCGACAGCTTCGGCCTCGAAGGAAAGGACAACGAATGCGGCGGCATCTACAAGGTGGCCCAGCCAAGGGTGAACATGTGCTATCCGCCGCTCACCTGGCAGACCTACGACATCGACTTCACTGCCGCGAAGTATGATGCGGCGGGCAAGAAGACCGCGAACGCAAAAGTCAGCGTGAAACACAACGGTGTGCTCATCCACGAGAACGTCGAAATCCCCAACACCACCGGCTCCGCCCCCGTGAAGGACGAAGCCAACACCCCCGGCCCCATCTTCCTGCAGAACCACGGCAACCCCGTGCGCTACCGGAACATCTGGGTGGTGAAGAAGTGAGGCCAAGTTCGAAGTTCAGTGTTCAAGGTCCGGAGCCCGGCATGCGACGTTTGCAAGTTTGGACCGTGTTTGAAGCGCCTTTCCCAAGGGTCGGGGGCACTCTTGCCCCCCTTTTACCGTCGCACTGACGTGGGCGACCTTGAAACATGACCAAGCCCTTTTCCGGGGCATCCTTCCCTGCCTCACACGCGCCCATCCACCACCTCCGAATTCCGCCCACCAACTTCCGAACTTTCCTTGACTCTCCTTTCCCCCTGCGTAAAACTTCGCCTCCCGCACTCAATTTTTCCAGGAGAGATGGCTGAGTGGTCGAAAGCGACGGTTTGCTAAATCGTTGTAGCGCGTAAAGCGTTACCGAGGGTTCGAATCCCTCTCTCTCCGCCACCTTTAACGGTTCCCGAAGGCTCAAAGAGTGAATGGTCACGCCACTCTCGCCCGTATGCACGGAGGCCTGAGGTCGTGAAGAACCAAGGCGACAAACCTCGAAAGATGAAAAACTTTGGCACCATTTTCGCTTCGCTCCTGTTGCTCTGCGGTTTTGCTCTCGGTCATGAACCCAGCCCCGCCGCGGCCCCTGGTAAAGGGCTCAAGGTACTGGTGTATTCCAACACGGCTTTCTACCGCCATCCGGAGATACCAGCCATCAATCGCTGGCTGGTATTGCTGGGACACGAGAACGGCTTTGAAGTGGATGTGACGGAACACTTCAAGGACATGATGCCTGCCGTGCTCGCGAAGTACGATGTGCTCGTGCTCAACAATGCCAACGAACTC
>JAEYUU010000021.1 GCA_023429545.1 Verrucomicrobiota bacterium | reverse complement strand
GGCGGAGCTTCTGGTGAAGTAACCTGACAACGTCGCCAACCATGGACTCGAACGCATCTCTTTCTGAATTGCTCCACAACCTCGATGCGACGACTTACTTCTTCGTCAGCAGCGGACTGTTCGTCGGCATTGTGGCAGTGGTGTTTTTTCTCCTGGGCTTGTGGTTTGGCGGACTGCTCTGGAGGGAGTACAAACGCCGCCACCGCGCGGCGGAGGCCACCATCGAATCCCTGAAGAACGAAGCGGCCCAGCTCAAGCGATGCATCGCCGGACAGACCACCCGTTCGCTGGCTGGAAGTTCATCACCGGAGCCCCCTGAGCCTGGGATCACAGCGACTGTAGCGGGACCGGAGGCAGCGGCTCCCGTATTTCCCCTGGGACAGCCCTTTACGGTGTGGACGGAACCGCCCACGCCCACGTCGCTGCGCATCACGGATTTGCTGCCCGCTGGTCCTGCGACCACGGCGCCAGAACCTTTTACCGCACCACTGCTCTTCCCGAGCCAGCGGCATGATACGCATCCGGCGAGCCTGGCATTTTCCATCTGGACTGAAGAAAGCTGGGCTCCGGCTGCGATCCCGCTCCTGTTCCCATCCCCAAGCGCTGCTTTCACCGTATGGACCTCCGGGGACGTTGAGCTTCCACAGAATCCTCAAGCCTGGCCTGCGAGTGCGGCCTTCACCCTGTGGACGCTTGAGGCTTTCATCCCGCCATCATCACCAATACCAGTCGCTCCCCCTGCCCTGCCCCAGTCTCGCGACGCCATGATCGCCGCGGCAGCCACGGCCGTGAGGAGCATTGCGGGACGCGCCCATCCCATCGAACCGCTGGTGGATCTGACCTTTCCGGAGGATTCGTCCCCCTCAGTACCCCGCAGTCGCGCCTTCACCCTCTGGACGCAACCTGCCGGCACTTTGCCTTCGACTGGCATCTCCCAGCGGCACGCGCTCGCTTCCCTCATCCGCAGCCGCGTCGAGGCTCCGCAAGCACCCGATCTTCCGCCTCTGGAAGTGGAGCCCCTCCCCTTCGTACCCTCATCGACCTGAGGTCATGGCTACAGTGAGGCAGGCAGAGTTAACCCATCTTTTTGAGCTGCACCTCGATCGCCTCCTTCACCTGACCCACGGCCACGCGCACATCTGGCGCGCATAAAAAGGCCGACACCACGACCAGTCGTCGCGCTCCCGCGGCAAGAATCTCCGGCAGGCGCTCCCCATTTACGCCCCCAATGCAAAAAACCGGCTTGGTGGCAAAGCCATGCACCTCCCGGATGTCCCCCAGCCCGATGGGCCTGTAGTCGGGCTTCGTTCCTGTGGCATAGAGCGGTCCAAACCCGATGTAGTCCGCCCCCTCAGCCATGGCAGCCCGGGCCTGCGCCACGCTATGGGTGGATTTCCCCACAAAGCAGCCCGGCCCCACGATGGCTCGCGTCTCGTCCACGCTGAGGTCATCCTGCCCCACGTGCACGCCTTCGCTTCCCACGCGCGCGGCGATTTCCGGATGATCGTTGATGACTAGTGGCACGCCTGCCTGCCGCGTGATCGGCAGCATGAGTGCCGCGAGACGCTCCACTTCGCCGCCAATCAGCTTCTTGGCACGGAGCTGGAGCACGTCCACGCCGCCTTCCACCAGAGCTCGCGTCATCTCCGGCACCTTCTCTGGCTCCACATAGCCAAGATCCACGATGCCGTACAGATGACAGTCCTCAATTCGCCGCATAAGCAATCATGCTTCCACGGTACCCGACCGGAGGTCAATGCCGATGCGAGGTTTCCTGTTGACCGCTGAGCCTGTCTGCTGACTCTCTGCCCTTCCTGTCAAAGCACATTCGTCCAATGTCCACCAAACCCACCCTTCTCATCCTCGCTGCCGGCATGGGCAGCCGCTACGGCGGTCTCAAACAGCTCGACCCCATGGGCCCCAACGGGGAAACCGTTTTGGATTACTCTGTCTTTGATGCCCTTCGTGCGGGCTTCGGCAAGGTGGTGTTCGTCATCCGGCGGGACTTCGAGGAAGAATTCAAAAACAAAGTTGGCAGCCGCTTCGACAAGCATATCCCGGTGGAATATGCCTTCCAGTCGCTCACGGATCTTCCCGAAGGATTCACCGTGCCCGAGGGCCGCGTGAAACCCTGGGGTACGACTCACGCGGTGCTCGCCGCGGAGCAGCAGGTGAAGGAACCCTTCGCGATGATCAATGCAGATGACTTCTACGGTCGCGATGCCTTCGCGAAGCTCGCCAAGAATCTCCCCACGCTTCATCCCGTGGATGGACGCAAACATTATTCCATCGTCGGCTTCCAGCTCAAGAACACCCTCTCCGACCACGGCAGCGTGGCGCGCGGTGTCTGCACAAGCGAGAATGGCAAACTCACCTCCGTGACGGAGATGACCAAGATCGTGAAGACGCCGACGGGCGCCCGGAACGAAGAGGATCCAGACAACCACATCGAACTCACGGGACATGAACTGGTGAGCATGAACTTCTGGGGCTTCACGCCGGATGTGTTCCCCCAGCTTCGTGAGGCCTTCGTCAACTTCCTCAAGAAGGAGGGTGGCAGCCTGAAGTCCGAATGCTATGTGCCCAAGGAGGTGGACCTCTTCATCAAGCAGGGCACCGCTGATGTGGAAGTGCTGGAAACGACCAGCTCCTGGTTCGGCGTGACCTATCCTGAGGACAAGGCAGTCGTGGTCGCCAGCATCAAGAAACTCACGGACGCCGGCGAATATCCTGCGCCGCTGTGGGGTTGAGCCTTCGCATCATCCCAAATCATGCCACGCCCCACGGTAGAGAAGCTCATGCGCGTTCTCTATCGGGAAGGTGTGGTGTATGACATCGATACGGACAGCCTCATCCGTGATTGCGCCAACAGCATGAGTGCGCTCGCTCTCTTTGGGCTCCTTGGCCGGTTGGACGATGATGCACCGGACTTCGGGGACAAATTCAGAGAGCAGGTAAAGGAATTGAACATCGGTGGAGCCAGCTACCTGATAAGCTTTAATGACGGAAAGTGGGATGATCTTCCACAAGAAGAGCGCGGTGATTTGGAGGAAGAGGTGGAGACCTTATCAAGCTCCGAACACTATTTGAAGCTGATATGGGTCTCGGACGAAGCTGCGTACTTCGCCTTCAGCATGCTGAACTATCTCGACGCGCCATACATCCGTGGGTCGTCACGAAAGCGGGAAAACAATGTGCACCACCTCAGGGTGGAACTCGATTCGACGGAGAGCCTCGACAAGTTCATTGCCTCACTTCGCGGTCCCTTCTTTGTGAAGGTGGAGGAGTCCACCGAGGAGATTTTCAACAAGGCGCCTTCACACGCAGTGTAAGAAATAGCATCCGCAGCAAGCGCACGTCTCGTGAGTAGAACCGCGCTTGTTACGGTGGATAGTACCCGCCGCGCCCCCCTTGCGCGAAGCGCTTTGGACTGCGCGTGCGACGCACCGCTTTGGGCGGTTTTGCGAGGCGCCTGGGGCTCTGCTGTTGCGCGCAAGGCCAACCACGAGAATCGTGTCACCGCGATGAAGGCGCGGAGCTGCGTGGCGTGGTCTACCGATCCTCCGGCCACAAGGCTCCCTGCCAAAGCGGTGCTTCGCACCGCACTCCAAAGCGCTTCGCGCAAATTAGCCGAGTGCTTCATTCAATTAGTCGCCGGTCGTACACGAAAGTCACGAGACGACTCCACACCCCCTGAACTCTAGAGCTTGCTCTTCGGCTGTGTCACATACGCTGCCGCCAGATACACCGGCTCCAGCGGCAGGCCAGCCAGTCTCGCCATCTCATCAGGCGGCAGACCTGCAGCAATCTGCGCCAGCCTCACTGCTGAAGGTGACACGCATACAATATCTTCCAGCGCGAGAGGCGGCTTCACGTCAAAGGTGTACCATGGTGTATCCATTGGTCGCCCCGCATAACGCTCTCTGAACTGCTCTGCATCCATCAACTCGACACCATTCACGGGCGCTCCTTGGCTGATTTCCGCGACGAAAAAGCTTCCGCGCCGCGCGTCTCCGCACACCACAAAAGCGTTTCCGTCCCGCGCATCCACCTCTGGGGCCAGCACGGAAGGCAGCCCAATCAACGGCACATGCCGCGACATCGCAATGCCCTGCGCCGCGGCAATGCCAATGCGCACTCCGGTATAGGAAGCCGGACCAGTCCCCACCACGATGGCACGCAGGTCATCTCCGCACTTCTCCAGCGCCTCGCGCAATGGCTCGAAGAGTTGCGAGTTGTGCGAGCGCTCAGAAGAAAAACTCCGCTCGTACGCGACGGTCCCATCCCCCCTCACCGCGGCCACGCTGCCGCGTGGAGTGGAGGTTTCAATCGCAAGGACACAGTCAGGCATGGGAAGGCTCAAAAATGAAACGTCACCTTTCCACCACCTGCCGCGCGCCGTCAGGCAGGATTTCAAAATCAAACCACCGCGCACCATCCGGAATCAACTCCGGAAAGCGATCCGCCCACTCCACAAT
>JAEYUU010000009.1 GCA_023429545.1 Verrucomicrobiota bacterium | reverse complement strand
ACTTCGCGTTGCGCCCGTCATGAAACTGATCCCCTTGCTTCTGGTGGCTGCCCTGATGCTCGCGGCTGTCCCGCGTCTTCCAGCGATTCCGCAGACTGTCGGCGGCCTGTTCATCAATGCCTCCGGCAATCCCCGGCATCTCTCCGTGGAAGACTGGTTCAAGGATCCCAAGCACTGGGAGCTCTCCACCCTGCCCAAAGTTCCGTGGATCATGGGCACGGACTCCACTGGACGGATGCTGCGGGACCCGGGACAGGTCTTTGGATTCACGGCGGATCATCTTGTCGTGAACTCTTCGAACGCCGGCGCTGACCTCACCTCGGTCGTCCTGCAATTCAAACCTGACACAGCAAACGTGCCTGGACCGGATCTGCTCAAGCGTCTCTCCCGCACCGTCGCTGCCTTTACCGGGGCTCCTGAGGTGAGAAACGAGGATGGCGGGCTCTCCTTCGCAAGCAAGGAATTCACCGTCACCCTCAAGCAGTGGAAATCCGGCATGGTGACCGCAACCCTGAAGCGCTGAGCGTCGACCTCTTCCATGCCTCACGCGTCGCGCTTGAGACCCGGGCTGCTCCCCGTGCTGGCCGCGTATTGCATCGCCGCTTCCGGGGCGTGGGGCATCGACTCCACGGCATTCGAGCGCGCTCTGGGCACGCCAGACGTCTGGAAGTCCCCCGACTTCGTGCGGCTCTGGGTGCGTGACCCGGCGGATGCCGCGGCACCTGTAAGCCGCGCTTCGCTGGGAGATGAGGTGGAGTTGTTTGGCATGAAACCCGATGCCGTGGCAGCGCGCTTTCTTCCCAGTGCCGAAGTACACTCCGTGACGGCGGTCGTACTGGACGCGGGGAACTTCTTCGGCTTCCAAAATTCGAACCTGCAACCGGGCGAAGCCTTTGAAAAAGCGAAGGCGAGATTCGACAGCGAGTTCACCTCACGAAAGCAGCGCCTGCTGGATGGCCTGCGCAAGATGGGCATGCAGCCCCAGGGGGAGATCCATCTTGGCGAACGCAGCGGGCTGAAGCTGCGTGCCCAACTCTGGATGGGTGCAGGCGGGATTGCACGGGTGCTGGGCGAGGAGCACCAGCTCCTCCAGGTGGACTTCTTCCGCAGCGAAGCAGAGGCTCGCAGCCTGCTGGCGCGGGTTGGCGATGCTTCGTCCCCGGGCAAGACATCCGCGCTGGGCGGCATGGCACCGCGCCCCTCACCGGACTCGCAACCGGAACGTCGCATCCCTGGTGTGCCCATGCTGCCACAGGGAAATCGCGGCTACTGTGGCGTCGCCATTCTCGGCATGATCGCGCACCACTTCGGACTTACGTGCGGCGCGGAGGAGCTGGCCGTGGTGAATGGTTTCTCCTACGGAGCGGAGTCGAGCCCGGACATCCGGCAGATGTTTTCCCAAATTGCGCGTGAGGCCGGCGTGGACGCACAGCGCTCACCGAAGCTGGACATCCACCAGTTGAAACGGACCATCGACGCCGGCATGCCGGTGGTGGTCTTTCGCCGCTGGTCCCAGGAACGGGATTATTTGCACAGCCTCTATTCCGCCAAGATTGCACAGGGCGAGAAGGCGGAGTTGCCCGTCGCGAGCATGGAGGACCGGAAGAGCTGGCCGGGCAGGGATGCGCCCGCGCATGCCAGCATCATCAATGGTTACCGTGATGACCGCCGCGAGGTGATCTTCACGGAGAGCTGGGGGCCACAGGCGCGCAACCGCCGCATGCGTTATGAGGAGCTGGAGGGCACCACCTACTACGTGGTGTATTTCAGCAAATGAAGAATTGCGGTACGAACAGATCTTCTGCGAATCTGTCCCACGTCGGATGAAAATCTCCCGCGTCACGGCATGCCTCGTTCTGCTCCTTATGGGTGGCACGGTGTCGCTTGCGCGCGAATGGAAAAACGGGGATGGCCGCACCCTGGAGGCGGAGATGCTGGGCGTGGAGAGGGACCGGGCCGTTGTGATGATGCCCAACCGCCAGCGTGCCAGTCTGCGCATCGCGGATCTTTCGCCCGGAGATCAAGTTTGGATCAAGGAATGGTCCGAGGGGAAATCCGTGCTGCAGGCCCTGCCGCCGGCACCGCCCTGGCCTGCCAATGTGCAGCAGGCGCCCATCCATGTGAAAGGCGGCGCCTCGGTGGAGGGAGGGTTTGTATTCAGCAGCAAGCACTACGACTTTACGTGTGATGAGGAGATGTCTCCCGCGGTCATGAACGACTTCGCCACGGTGGCGGAGGGCACGATCAAATTGCTGCACTCATTGCCGGTGAAGTTTCCCTCGCTGGAAGGCAGGACGTTGCAGGCGCGCATTCTGCGTAGCCGGGAGAACTACGCGAAGGCGGGCGGCCCTGAGGGCAGCGGCGGTGTCTTCATCAGCAATGGACGGGGCGAGGGTGTGCTCCTCGTGCCGTTCGAGAGCCTGGGCATCGTGAACTTCCTCGGGAAGAACACCAAGGGGGATGGGTACAAGGCCACGGTGCTCATTCATGAGATGGCGCACCAGATAACCGCTGACCTGATCCCCCTCATGCCGCGCTGGATGACGGAGGGCATCGCCGAGTACGCAGCGATGGTTCCGTATCGCAACGGCGTCTTCTACCTTGGCGAGCGCGAGCGGGTGCTGGCCATGCGGCAGCGCATCGAGTTCTACCAGCAGCTCACCCGCGCGGGCGTGGACTTTCAAGGGCGCTGGGTCATGAAGCCCAGCGAGCTGGTGAATACGCCTACCGAGCAGTGGGACACGACCCGGCAGGGACATGATGCTCTCATCGCCCTGCACCGGCTCTACATCTCCTCAATGTATTTCGCCCACTATCTCCTGCACATGGCCGACAACGGCGATGCCCGCCGCATCCGGAACTACTTCCATGTGGTGGGCGATGGCACCCTGTGGCTGCGCACACGTGGGCGCGAAGGTTCCTTGCCCGAAGATGTGCAGAAAAATGACCGGGCTTCGCTCGAAGAGATCCGCGCCATCTTCCTGCACTCGCTGTTCACGCCGGATGAGCTCAAGGCCATTGATGCCGATTTCGATGCGAAGTACCGCGCGCTGGGTGTGGGGTTGTAGGGGAGTGTGTTCACCAACTACCGCGCTGGCGCTTCTCTATTTCCCAAGAGACTCAAAGTATTGGATCACATCCGCCACGGTGAGCATTTTTGCGGCGACTGCTTCCTTGATTTCGACGTCGAACGCTTCTTCAAGGGCCATGACTATCTCCACTTCGTCCAGCTCATCAGTACCCAAGTCCTCCTTGAATCGATGAGCCGTATTGATTTTGTCAGCAGGAATGCCCATGATTTCGGCAACGGTGTTCTTCACCCTGGCTTCTACCGTCCCCACGTCGGACGTGCCTTTTGTAGCAACTTCAGCATTGGATGATGCAGGACCATCTGACTGGGATTGGTTACGCTTGCAACTCGCCGATGTGATTGTCACGGCAAGCAGCGCGCTGGAGATCGTACAGACCAGGCGTTTGGGTGGAGTCATGATTGGAATACAAAGAGAATGAACGATGTCCAATTCTGGCCGGCTGGGGCCACGGCGTCTGCTTTATTCTGGCATCTCTTCATGGT
>JAEYUU010000760.1 GCA_023429545.1 Verrucomicrobiota bacterium | reverse complement strand
GTACAAGAAGCCTGGCTTTCGCCCCTTGCCCCCCCTTTGCACGGAGGCGCGCCACCGCATCTACCGCGAGGAAAAATCCCTTGCGCCGATAGTGGCCCGCGCTCACAAAAACGAACACATGATCCTGCACTGAAATCCCAAGATGCGTGCGCAGCGCCTCGCGATGCAATCCACGCAAGGCAGGATGAAAGCGCTTCGCATCGTAGCTGTTCGGCAGCACCTGAACATTAAGTCGCGGATTCTCTTTCTTCACGTCCGCGGCCACGGCTTCAGAGACACACAGCACACGATGCGCTGTCGTATTGCGCAGAAAGCGTCGCGCCAGCCACAGGCTTCCGAGGTTCGTGACCCTCTCGAAAATGTCCCGCAGGGAACGCATGCCCATGGCACGCTGCCTGTTTTCCCAGTCGAAGGGAGAGAAGTGAACGTGACACACATCGCACGTGGGCAGGTACCAGGCCACGCTGTAGACTATGTCAGGCCGCGCCTCCTTCTGCACTCCAAACTTCCACCAGGCTCGAAGCCGTGCCCACAGGGAAAACGCGTAACTGTCGAGCGTGTGCATCTTGCCCACGCGGGGCAGTTTCACCATGCGATCGACCGCCACTCCCTCGTCCGCATGCCAGCACCACACTTCGATCTCCCAGCCCTGTGCCTTGAGCGCAGGCAGAGCAGCCACGATGCCCTTCATCGACGGGCTCGTGCGGCTCAGGTTGGGATCGACTATGAGCAGTTTCATGCCGTCTTCTGGAAGAGCATCAGGATCCCGAAGGGATCGCGCTCCTTTCGCTGGTCGAGCGTGCGCGACGTTTCCTGATCCACCCAGGCCACAGGGAGGAACACACCGCGCGCCGGCAGCTTCCACGCCTGCTTCATGCGGTCCGTGGTATCCTTCGTCAGGAAGTAGTCCGTACGCTGCGGCTTCAGACCGAGCGGCTCGAAAAGCGCGCGCAGGTCTGTATCCGTATACCCCTTGCGCACGTGGTCATCGTTCGGAAATGGCTCGGGCGGGTGTGGCACCGTGATGAGCGCATAACCGCCTGGCTTGAGGATGCGCACCAGCTCGCGAGCCACCGCCTCATGATCCGCGATGTGCTCGATCACCTGCGTGCTCATTACCATGTCCACACTCGAGTCCGCCAGGGGTATCTCCATGAGCGACGCCTGCATGGTCTGCACTTCAGGACGCCACCCTAGGTTCGCCTGCAGTTCACGGTAGTTGTTGTCATCATACTCCAGGCCAATCACCCTATCGCACAGTCCCTCGTCCAGCACACGGCGGGCAAATTCTCCAGAGCCACAGCCACCATCGAAGAGAGTGCCGACCTTCCCCACTTGCTGAAACGCTTCACGCAGGCGCGGCCATTCCACGCGATATCGAATGGTATTGGAAGTGTAGAGTACCCGGCGAAGGATGGATCTTACGGACATGGACGCAGTGGGTTGGTGTTGGGAAATTGGGTGGCTCGCGTCAGCTAAAGCGGGAGAAGGGCCGAAGGGGATGTCTTGCCGCGGAATGAGGTCTCAGCACCATTGAGTGCGAATTCGAGTAGATGCTGGGAGCGCGTTCACGCTCGATCTCCTCTTCAGCATGTTCATCATCTCCAATCGGCGTGTGGGCATTTCTCCGGATGGTGCCTGCCGCCAATCCGACATAGGTCACCACCACGAGGTTGATGGGCACGGTGTGCAGGTTGTTTCCGCCCATGAGCATGAGCGTTCCGGCGACCGCCAGCAGGGACAGCACGAAGACCGCGGCATCCCGATCCATCGCATCGCGAATGCCCAACACCGTCCGGTGCGCGAATCGGGCCGTCATAAATATGCCGGCGGCCACGGCACCAAGTCCCACGACGCCGAAGTTGATCAGGATCTTGTTGATGGAGTCATGGCTGTACGACTCGTCACCAAACTCCTTGCCGCCGCCCGCAGCGCTTTTCCACCGGGTGCCAAACCAGCTATAGCTGCTGGCACGGGTGAGGCGGGACCAGCCCTTGAGACGATCTGCAAAAGTCGCGATGCGGATCACTCGGTTGGTCCATCCACCTGAACCTTCAATGGCGGCATTTCCAGCCGCCAGATTGCTCAGGGCCACCTCTGCGAAGATCACCATCGCGATGGCTGCCGAAATGCACGACGTGTAAAAGAACACCGTGCCGGCCCGTGTACGGAAGAGGAAGTAAGTGCCCGCCACAAGGAAAGGAACCAGCAGCAGGGTGCGCTGCATGGACACATACAGCCCCATGGCATAGATCAGCGTGCAGAGAAGAAAGCCCAGGCGCGCCTTCGAATAACGCATGGCGTGCCACACACCGAAACAGAACAGGAAGGTGATGACGCCAAAAGCTGACGAAGTGGAGGCAAACCCATAGGGACGCGGCAGGTCCGGTGTGAGGAACATCTGCGAGTACAGGACTGGAGAAAGCTCCGTGGCTGCGTAAGTCCATTCAAGCTCGGTGAATCCGAAATAATACTGACGGATCGCCCAGAGGACCCACGGCACACCCAGCCAGTAGTGCAGCCGGCAGAGCTTGAGCGCATCCTCCCGATCCACAAAGTAGAGGCAGATCACCGCGGCAAGGCCGAGATACAGACCGCTGTTCACCGCATACTGGATGCGGCCTGCAAGGGGCTCTCCACCACCGCTTGCAAACAGGAAGCCAGTGAGCAGCACCGTCGCCACGCTGATTGCCACAGTGGTGCGATCAGGCTTGATACGGTTGTAGATCATCTGGAGTGCCGCCCCGGCCATCGTCGCGCCCACCATGGCGACAGAGACCGCGAGCACTTCCTTCACAGTGTCGAGGCTGACCGTGCCGTAGTATACCGCCAGCTTCTTGTAAAAGTCCCCGTAGAGGCCCATGATGCTGATAAGCACCAGGCCCGCACGGGGTGATACAAAACACATCAGCAACAGCGGCACGGCGGCATACTTGATGAGTCCTGCGAGCCCACCTGTAGGGCTGCTTAGCACCTTCACCAGCATGAGCATCCCCATCAGCAGGGCGCCAACGACCATGAGCAACTTGGTGTTTCGTGACATCATGGGAGCGAGTCAGGCTATTTCCCCTGCATGGGAAGTTCTCTCACACTCGGAACCGGATAAACCAACGCCTTGGCCAGTGTCCTTCCGATGTTCCGCGTCCTGCCGAACAGCATCGGTGCGATTACCGCGGAAACCGTCATACCGCACACGCTTGCCCACGCCGCGCCCTGCGCGCCATACTTGGGAATGAGGTAGAGATTCAGGCTAAAGTTCGTGGCGAACCCCAAAAGCAGGAACACCGGCTGCCACTTCAGGAGATTTTCCAGCGTCAGGAAACAGGAACCGGAACCGCCGAGATAGCAAGGCACCAGCAACAGCGCATGCACCGCGAGGATGGAGACGCTCGGCGCGTATTCCGCGCCGTACACAATCCCCACCGCGATGCCGCTTCCCAGCGAGAGTCCGATGGCACACAACCAGCCAAGGGCCGCACTGAGTCTTGCATACGCCTGGCGCGCCGATTCATATCGCTCGGGAGCGTTTTTCCGCAGCAGTACCAGCACTGGCAGAAGAGGCACGGAAAGCAGCGTGTTCAGGAAGAAGAGACTTTCCGTGAACATGATGGCCGCGCTGAAGTAGCCAGCGGCGGCCTCCCCATGGAAGGCGCGAAGCATCAGCACATCCATGCGGGACATCAGCGCCATGAGACACGCGTTGATCATGAGCGGCAGCGAATCGCGCAGTACTTCCCAGCCCGCCCGCCAGTCCACCTTCCAGGCTTTCAGCGACTCGCCGCACTTGATGTAGAGAATCACGTACCAGCTGATGATGATAATCAGGCCAGCCGCTTCTGCCGCCGCCACCCACACCACCCCGGCGCCGATTCCCGCGAACACAAACTGCCACACGCGCGACCCCAGCGATCCGGCGGTGTTCGGGATCACCATGTACTGCAGCCTCTGCCGGGACTGAAACCAACCTGAGATGACCGTGGGGAAGCTGAAGAGCAGCTTCAGGCCAAACACCAACGAGGCAAACTTCACCACGTCCGAACCGACATCCGCTGTCCAGAGAAATACACCGAGGGCCAGCCAGCTCAACACGCCAGTCACAGCGAGGAGGGCCACAGTGCCCCCCATGATGCCGGCCTCCTGCTCCGGGCGCTCCAGCAATCGCTTCGTAAAGACGCCCATATCCACACCCATGCCCACCACGCCGAAGTACATCACGAGCGCCTGTGCGGTTGCCAGCACACCCACCTGCTCAGGGCCGAGTTTCCGCGCCACCCAGCCGGTCGTGACCACCCCAATGATGATCACGAAGACCTTCTGAAAGGTCATCCAGCCCATGTTTTTCAGGACCAGCCAATTTCGGCGGGGCGGCGGCAGCGCCACTTCCGCGATGACATTTCCTTCACTCATGAAGACGATGCTTCATCCTTTTTGGCCCCCAGTATTTCACCAGTGGCTCCCACAATCTTTCGCCTCTTCGCCTGATCCTTCAGGACGCAAATGCCTGCTCCACCCAGTCACACAAGATGTGACCCACCAGCAGATGGCACTCCTGCGCGCGCGCCGTCACGGGCGTCGGTGCGCGAAAGCAAAGATCCGCTACTTCGGCGCAACGTCCGCCACCTTCCGCGGTGAATGCCACGGCGAGGCTGCCCTGCTTCTTCGCTTCCACCAGCCCATTGACCACATTTGCTCTGTTGCCTGAGGTGCTGATGCCGATGACCACATCACCTGGGCGGGCCAACGCCTCCACCTGACGGGCGTAGATGCTCTCGAATCCAAAGTCATTTCCACCTGCCGTGACTATGCTGGTGTCCGTGGTGAGCGCAATACCTGCAAGGGCGCGACGATTCACGCGATAGCGCACCACCAGCTCCGCTGCGAGATGCTGCGCGTCCGCCGCGCTGCCGCCATTTCCAAAGAACAAAACTTTCCCGCCAACCTTCAGGCAATCCACCATGCGCGCCGCGAGGTCTTCGATGAAAGGCACGAACTCGATCAGCCGCTGCACCGCAGCCTGATGCTCTGCGAGATGTGCTTGAACTATTCCTTCGGAACTCATGTCAGCATTACTCTTCGAAGGCAGCCAGCAGTTCCGCGGGGGTCACACAGGCGGTGCCAAGTTTGCCCACGACAATGCCGCTCGCGTGATTGGCCACGTCCGCCGCGTCCTCAGGCTTCATGCCCGCTGCAAGTGCCAGCGTCAGCACCGCGATTGCCGTGTCACCGGCGCCGCTCACATCGTAAACTTCGCGGGCCCGGGTGGGAATGTGATGTGCGCCACATTCTCTTTGGAAGAGCATCATGCCCTGCTCGCCCAGCGTCACCAGGACCATCTTGGTATCCCAGCGTTCCAGGAGCGTGCGGCCCACGCGTTGCAATTCTTCATTCTGCTCCGGGGGCGCGGCCAGGTGGCTGTCTTCGATTCCCGCCGCTGCAAACGCTGCGAGACGATTCGGCTTCACCAGGTGAACTCCGTTCCACGGAATTGGATTGCGCGGGGAAGGGTCCACCGTAACCAGGAGATTTTTTTTCCTGGCCACACG
>JAEYUU010000756.1 GCA_023429545.1 Verrucomicrobiota bacterium | reverse complement strand
CCGCCCCCCCAATCAGCAAGTAACCACACGTGAGTCTCCTTCTCGCCAATCCTGCTGGCCTCTGGGCACTGCTCGCCGTTCCGGCGATACTGCTGATTCATTTTCTGCAGGAGCGTTCGCGCCGGGTGCGGGTGAGCACCTTGTTCCTGCTGGAGCGAGTGAAGCCCGAGAGCGTGGGTGGCATGCGTTTTGAGCGCCTGCGCCATTCCGTGCCCTTGTGGCTGCAGATTCTCGCTGCGTTGCTGCTTGCCTGGATACTGGTGGAGCCGCGCTGGATCCGGCAGGATTCCCGCCAGACGGTCGCGGTGGTGGTGGACAGTTCCGTTTCCATGAGCGCGTTCAAGGAGGAGACGCGCACGCTGCTGGCGGAGAAGCTGCGCGACTGGTCCCGCACCGCGGCGCACACAGAATGGCATCTGCTGGAATCAGACGCGCGCAAGCCCACCCTCTACGCGGGGCCCGAGATGGCCGGAGTATTGCGTGGCTTTGATGCGTGGAAGCCAACGCAGGGCACGCACCGTCCGGACGATGCCCTGCTTATCGCTCGTGGCCTGGTGAAATCGAATGGCATTGTGATTTTCGTGACTGACCGGGAGATCGAGGTGTCCTCCGATGTGGCCGTCCTCTCCGCGGCTGAGCCTTTGCAAAACGTGGGCTTTGCAGGTTCGGAGGTGAAGCTGGCCAATCCTTCTGCCGGAACGAGCGGCGGCATGAAGTGGAAGGCGCTGGTGCGCAACTACGGAGACAAGCCAGCGCGACAGGACTGGTGGGTGGAGTATCCCGACCTTGCCGCTGGAGCAGGTGCTCCGCCGCAGAAGCGCCCCATCGATCTCCCTCCGGGACAAACCATGACACTCACGGGTGAGTGCCCCCCGGACGTGGAACGCGCGGAACTGGTGCTGGGTGGGGATCGCTTTGTCTGGGATGATCGTCTACCCCTTCAAAAACCCCGTCCTCGTGTGGTGGAGGCGGAGGTGCGCCTGGGTGGACAGGCTGGCCAGCTCTGGCGCAAAATGCTGGGCGCGACCGAACAGGTCACCCTGCGCGGGAGTGCGGACGCCACCGCTCCCACCGGCACTGCGCTCCGGGATCCACACCTGGTCGTATCAGAACTGGGTACACCACTGGACACCTCCGGCATCCAGTTCCCGGTGGAGGGAGGTGAAGGCATGCAACTCGACGCCGCATGGACTGTGGCGGAGGATCATCCGCTGGTGCGCGACATGAACTGGATGGGCCTGCTCACGCCGCGCCCCGCGGAACTCGCAGTAACGGAACATGACGAGCCGCTGCTCTGGAAAGGTGACCGCGTGCTGGCCATGGTGCGACGCGGTCGCACGGCGGACCACAAGCCCATCCGCCGGCTGCTTCTCGCGTGGGACATCACGCAGTCCAATGCCGCCAGGCATCCCGCCATGCTGGTGATGATTCACCGGTTCCTGGAAGAGGTCCGGCTGGGGATGACTGAGCCCTGGGCAGGCAACTTCGAACCTGGCCAGCGGATCGCCGTCGCCGCGGATGAATCACCCGAGGCTCCACCCCTCACGATGCATCATGATGGGAGTGTCGCGCGTTACGAGGGTCATCTTCCCGCGATGGTTGGGTTCTTCCAAGTGAAGCAGGGGGAACGGGCGCTCGTCACCGGCGCAGCTCAATTTGCGGACACCCGCGAAGCGGATTTCAAGGATGCCAGGCATGTGGACACCGTCGAGGAGCGTCGCTGGGAGGCTGCTCTGAAGCAGACCGAGGCGGATCCTCTCACCGCCCTCTGGGTGCTGCTGATGCTGGCCTGCATGCTTGCCGCATGGGGCTGGCGCCAGTCTGGACGACCTCGCCCCGGTCCTGCCCCTGCGGCAGTTCCCACGACCGCGTGATGTATCCGTTCCTGATGTTTTCCACCTTTCCTATCACGTCATAACTTTCCCTCATGCGTCTGCTTCACCCTGAATGGATGCTCCTGATTTCGCTCTTTGCCGCGGCGGGATGGTTCTGGCGCGGACTGCATCTGCAGAAGCCACTGCGCGCATTCTGCCTGCTGCTGGTGACGCTGCTGCTCTGCCAGATCCAGGTGCGGAGGCATGGAGATGGCCTGGATCTCTGGGTGCTGGTGGATCGCTCAGATTCCGCGAAAGATCTGCTGCTTCCCAAGCTCTCGGAGTGGGAGATCATCCTTGAGCGATCCAAGAAGCCGGCTGACCGGTTGCATTTCGTGGATTTCGCGGATGAGGCGGTGACACGCGGGGCGCAACTCCGGGCGGGCAGCACCGACTTCGCGGGTGGCACGCGCGCCACGCGGATCAATTCCGCGGCCGGCCATGCACTCGCGCAGATGCGGCATGAGCGTGCCGCGCGCCTGCTGGTGCTGACGGACGGTTACAGCACCGAGCCACTGGATGGTCTTTCGGAACGCCTGGCCAATCAGACCGTTCCGCTGGATTACCGCCTTGCGGCCCAGGAGGCCAAGAATGACTGGCGCATCGCCGCCTTCGTCCTGCCACGCCGGGTGCAACTGCGTGAGGCATTTCTCGCGGAGGTGGTCGTACTGGCAGACCAGGATGGCACGGTGCCGTTGGAGCTTTCCCGCAATGGCGCCAGCATTGGCCGGCGTGAGGTGGAGGTGGTGAATGGCGTGGGCCGTTTGCGCTTCACGGACCGGCTGAGCGGCGCGGGTGCGTTCCGATATCAGGCTACGCTGCTGCCGCCTGATGACGCTCTTGTGGGAAACAACACCGCCGCCCAATGGGTGGAGGTACAGGGCGGACCGCGTGTGGTGCTGGCCACGGCGTATGAGCAGGATCCGCTTGCTGACGTACTGCGTTCCCAAGGCTTCGACGTGCAGGTGATCACCGCTCTCAGTGAACTGCAGGTAGGATCACTTACTGGAGCGAAGGTCGTGATCTTGAACAATGTCCCCGCTTACCGCATGGATTCCGAGTTCGTCCGTGCGCTCGACTTCTTCGTGCATCATCAGGGCGGCGGGCTGGCGATGATTGGCGGCAAGCACAGCTTTGCTGCAGGCGGATGGTTTGGTTCACCGGTGGAGCCGTTGCTGCCTGTGAGCATGGAACTCAAGCAGGAACATCGGAAACTGGCCGTGGCGCTTGCCATTGTGATGGATCGCTCCGGCAGCATGGCCATGACGGTGCCCGGCACCTCCATGCAGAAGATGGATCTCGCGAATGAAGGCGCGGCGCGCGGCATCGAACTGCTGGGTGACAATGACTTTGTCACTGTCTTCGCCGTCGATAGCGAGGCGCATGAAATCGCACCGCTGCTGGCGGTGGGGCAGAACCGCGGCATGCTGCAAAATGTGGTGCGGCGCGTGGAGAGCACCGGTGGGGGCATCTTCGTGTACCAGGGGCTCGTCGCTGCGTGGAAGCAACTGCAGCAGGCCCGGGTGGGACAGCGCCATGTCATTCTCTTTGCGGACGCCGCGGACGCGGAGGAGCCGGGTGAGTACAAGAAGTTGCTGGAGGAGATGCAGAAGGAGAAGGCCACGGTGAGTGTCATCGGTCTCGGAACGGAAAAGGATCCAGATGCCGATTTTCTCAAGGATGTCGCCAAGCGCGGCAACGGCCGCATTTTCTTCAACGCCAATCCCAATGAACTGCCGGCGCTCTTTGCCCAGGAGACTGTGGCGGTGGCGCGCTCCGCGTTCGTGGAGGAGCCGGTGACCGTGAAAGGCACGCCCGGGTGGATGGAAATGGCGGCGGGCGCCATGGAGTGGATGCCGCAGGCGGACGGCTACAACTTGAGCTACCTGCGCCCGGGCGCGACACAGGCGGCGGTGAGTTCTGATGAATACTCCGCTCCGCTGGTCGCTTTCTGGCAGCGTGGCGCGGGACGCGTGGCTGCCGTGAGCTGCCCGCTTGGAGGCGATTTTTCCCAGAAGACGCGCGCATGGAAAAACTACGGAAGCTTCTGCCAGAGCCTGGGACGATGGCTCATGGGCGAGCAGGTGCCACCGGGCGTGGGACTGCGTGCGGGCATGGATGGCAGCCGGCTGAAGGCGGACCTGTTCTTTGATGAAACGTGGAATGATCGCGTCGCGCAACATGCGCCCGAGCTCGTGCTCGCGGAAGGATCCGGCGGCATCGCGCGGCCCGTCAACTGGGAACGCCTGGCTCCCGGCCACTTTCGCGCGACGCTGGAGGTGGAGGGGGAGCACTATGTGCGCGGCGCGGTGAAGATCGGCGATGCTGCATTTCCCTTCGGTCCCATCAACTCGGTGGTGAATCCGGAATGGAGCTTTGATCGGTCACGGCTCACGGAGCTACGTGCCGTAAGCCAGCGCAGCGGCGGTGCCGAGCGCGTGGACTTGAGCGACGTGTGGAATGCACCGCGCCCTCCCGCGTGGCGGGATCTTCAGCGCTGGCTGATCATCGGGCTCGTAGTCATGCTCGTGTTTGAAGCATGGCAGACGCGGACAGGTTGGAATCCGTTTCGAAATAAGGAGGCGGCGTAGAGCTGGCCGGGAATGCAAAATGAGAAATGAAAAGTGCAAATTGATGCCGGCCAGTTCGCTCATGGGTTTCACCGCATTTGCGGTTCATTTGCACCCTTCACTTTGCATTTCTCATTTTGAATTCCCGCCTGGCTTGAGCAAAGACTTGCTCTGCGGGGGAGCATGTGAGCTACCATCCCGCCGTCTTCGCCATCTTCTCGCAACCCTTCACATCCAGCTTGCCGCTGGGCAGGATGGGAATCTCGGGAATGCGCACCATCTTCTTGGGAATCCAAAGAGGAGGCATGCCACGGTCCAGCAGCTTGTAGCGCAGATCGAGAATCTCCTGTTGCACACTGCCGCCCGGCAGCGTGGTGAGAAGCACGAGCGCTTCGCCTTTCTCCACATCTGGTACGCCCACTACGGCGATGCGGCGGACCGCTTCGGTTTCGAGGCCCAGGGCCTTCACCAGCGCATCTTCCACCGTCTCGTGAGGCACCATTTCGCCACCTACCTTGGAGAAGCGGCTGAGGCGGCCTTCGATGTAGAGGAAGCCGTCCTTGTCCATGCGGCCGATGTCACCCGTGCGGAACCAGCCGTCCTTGATGACCTCCTCGGTCTTCTTCGGATTCTTGAGGTATCCCTCGAACACATTGGGTCCCTTGAACCAGACCATGCCGCTCTCGTGAATGCTCACGGGCTGGTCGGTTTCCGGATCGGTAAGCCTGACCGCCATGCCGGGGATGAGCTGACCCACCGAGCCAAAGCGATAGCTGGGCATTACCACGGCGTCCTGCGTATCTTCCGACAGCAAAGGATCGGGCAGGTTCACATTGCTGACGGGAGAGGTTTCCGTGAGGCCATAACCTTCGAAGACCTTCTTGCCAAAGCGGGCCTCGAAGGCTTCCGCCACCGCCTTGGGCAGCTTCTCGGCGCCCGTGACCACCAGCTTGAGCGAGGCGAACAACTCCGGATTGATCCCCTTGAGATAGCCACGCAGGAAGGTCGGCGTGGAGATCATCAGCGTGATCTTGTGCTTGCCGACGAGTTCCGCGAGTTTCTTGGTTTCCAGCGGTGTGGGATAGGTGACGATGCCGATCCCCTGAATCACCGGATACCAGAGCGTCACCGTGCAGCCGAAGCTGTGGAAGAGTGGCAGGCAGCCGAGGATCTTGTCGTCATGCTTCAGCGCGAGTCGCGAGCCGAACTGCATGACATTGGCCATGAGATTGCGGTGCGTGAGCGCTACGCCCTTGGGGTCACCGCTGCTGCCGCTCGTGAAGAGCAGCAACGCCTCCTTGTCCCCACCCTTGGTCGGGATGCCCAGCATCGAGGCCAGCACACTGGCGGGAAGGATCTTGGAAAGGATGAACCAGCGTGTCATCGCACCCTTCAGGGTGGGCAGCAGACGCTCGATGAATGTGAGCTGGCGGTTCGGCGGCCAGGGGAAGGTCTGCAGCTTTCGCACAAAGAGATCCGCCGTGAGGTAGTGGTCCAGATCCGCCTGTTTGATCGCGCTTTCCACCGCCTGCCGGCCGGCGCTGAAATTGAGGTTCACCGGTACCTTTCCCGCGAAGAGCACCGCGAGATTGGCAATCATGGCACCCGCACCGGGAGGCAGGATGACGCCCACCCGAGGCTTCTGCGTGGCGGTCTTCACATGCTTGCTCAGCGCAATCGCAGCCGCCAGGAGCTTGTCGTATGGCAGGACGGAGGATTCCTTCTCGTCCTTGCCATCGACCAGGCTCACGCGTGCGCCGTGCTTTTTCAGGCCCTTCAGCAGGGCATACGCGAGATTGATGTCGAGTGTGGGGTTTTGTGAGAATGCCTGCTCATTGAGCAGCATGAGAGACTCCTGGTACCTGGCGACCGTGGCGTCTTCACCACACAGCACGGGGCCGAAGGCGAACACCGCGTCTCCTTCGGGTTTCCGCGATTCGATCTCCAGCAGGAGATCGTTGGTGTGCAGGATGTACAGCGGCAGCACCGGCACGTGGGCTGCCATCAGGAGTTCCAATCGGGAGCCCGGCACGGAGGACAGCGGCGCTGTCTGGGTGGTGGCCAGCTCAGGCACATAGACCACGATGTTGCCCTTTTTCACCTCGTCCTGGATCTCCTTGCGCAGGGCGCTGGTGTCGGTGGCATTCGGCACGATCTCCAAGGCATGCACGCTCTCGCCGTGCAGATGGCTCTTCACGCGGGGATCGAGCGCGGCTCCTTGCACCGTCAGATACGCGATGGTGCGTCCGTGGAAGACTTTCTCAAGCTGCAGCACGTCATGGTACCCAAGCAGGCTTGGAATGAGCAGTGCTCCCTCGGATGGCAGATGCTCCCTGCCGAGGATGGGAATATCTCTAAGTTTGGGGACAGCAGGTATCGTGGACATCGGTGGCGGCGGGAGAGCCGTCATCCTAGCGACCTTTTACAAGTTGACAAAGGGGACTTTGAGCTAATGCACTTCCCCCTCGCCATCAGAGTCCGGGCGGGCGATCTCCGACCGATCGCACTGCGGGCATGTTGGGATCGGGTGCGTTGGGATCGAAGGTCTGGCCCCCTGATACGCCCACGGAGCGCTGGTCCGCCTGGACGACGAGCTGCGGGCGGTTGGAGCCGCTCTCCTTGTGATACCCCACGAGCTGCACCTTGCCCTGGGGATCCATGGTCATGTGCGCATACTTTTGAGGCACGATCATGAACAGCACGTGGAGATTGTTGTTCGCATCGAGAGTCACCTGCGGATTTGCCACCATGATGCACTGGCCCAGGGCATAGGTGGCGAGTTTGATGTTGGTGTTCTGATCCACCAGCCGCGCATAGAGGTACGTGCGCTCGGTATCGCGCAGCAGGACCAGGTCATACCGACGGATCTGTCCCGCGTTGGGCATGCCCATCGGAACGCCGAACCGCTTGTCCCAAAAGGCCTTGGAGTCGGTGAAAGTCGCCCGGGCCCGGTTGGACTGGTAGGACTGCTGGCTTGCGGGGTGATACACAATGGCGCTCACGCCGTAGTTGCCATACTCGGTGAAGGGGTGCGTATCTGTCACCAGAACCCGGCGGCGGGTGGTGGCCCCCGCCTTGAAGACAAAGGTTTCATCCCCGCGGGACCGGATCATGGGCACTTGGGAGCCGTCCGGCCCGCTCACATCGAAGCTGAGCCATGACTGGCCGTTGCGCCCGCCCATGACCACGTCTGCACCGGAGCGATTGATGATCGTGACTGTGGCCTCCACCACCTCTCCCACGAGGTAGTTTTGCTTGTTGAGGAGGAGTTGCGTCTCGAACTGGGCGCGTGCCGGAAGGGCTGCCAGAAAGGACAGCAGCAAAAGCAGGCAGAATGTTGAAATGCGCGGACTGGACATGATGACAGGGTGGGGGTGCGTGGAGTGGAGCCCCGAGGCGGGAGGCAAAAAAACCAGGCGTATCAGGGCGATGTCCCCGCGGCGGGCGCAGGCGGCGTATCGCTTACCGTACGGAAGCCTCGGGCGATCGTAGCATTCTCCGGTGAATCTGCAAAGGTTCGAATTGTCAGCACATTCTCAAGCCGGTTGAGGGCAAAATGACCTCCCCGTACCACGGGAACCGGGAGGTCGGGATAGTCCGGGTGGTTGGCCTGGGAGGCCGTCCATTCTTCCACATTGCCGGCGAGTCCCACGACCCCATCCGCGCTCGTGTCGCCTGGCATCTCGTCCTCGGGTGCCCAGAAGTTGAAGCCATCCGTGGCGCCGCCCGTTCCTTTGGGATTGTAGTCCGCGCCGAGGTTGGCCGCCTCTGGTTTGGGCTCCTTCCCCCAGGGGTGGGGGTTGCCGTCCGGGCCGCGCGCGGCGCGTTCCCACTCTTCTTCGGTCGGCAGCCGGTTGCCACGCCATTTGGCATAGGCCCAGGCGTCCCACCAGTCCACATTCGCGATGGGGCAGTTGATGTTTACGGGCTGGTTGTTGAAGTAGCCCGCGGTGCGCGCTGCTTCCAGATAGTCGTTCCACTTGTCCGGCAGGTGGTCTGTTTTGGACGCAGGCTGATCCGGGTGATCGTATTGCTTCCCCGTCGCGGGATCTGCGGCAAGCGCGGCAAGAAACTCCGCGTACTGGCCGATGGTGACCTCGTACTTGTCGATCCAGAAGGCGTTATTGATGCGCTTCTGAGCGTTCTGCTGGTAGATGAATTCGCCCGCGGGAATGGCCACCATCACCGGTTGCAGGGGCTTGGGAGGCGGCGGTGGCGTATTCTGATTGCGCAGCACAATGCCGGCCACCAGTCCCACCACGACCACGGCAGACAGGCCGAGGACCCAGACGGGCACGCTGGTCTTCTGGTGGGCTGCCTTGATGTCGTGGGCTTCTTTGGTGTCTGCCCGCTTGAGCAGGCTGCGTTCGTGAAACTCCTCCTGCAACTCCTTTGCGCGAAGGCGCAGGCCGTCCCAAGTGTGGGATTCCCTGACCAGATCGTCAATGAGATGGCGCGCACGCGGCCCTTCCGCCAGCGGACGCATCATGATGAGGAACTTTTTCGTGTCAGCCAGGAAGTCCCGGGGTTTGCTACCCGGCGGGCGGAAGACATTCACGATGCTGGCCTGGCCTTCATCATCCACGAAGACATCGCGCGGGCTGAGCATGCGGTAGTGGTGGCCGCGGCCCGTGGCATGCCCCATGGCCTCTGTTACATTGGCGATGATGTCGACAAGCTGCTTCTCCTTGAACTTCGTCCCTGTCTCATGGAGTTCCTCAATGGAGCGGCCATTGGGCATTTCCCGGGTATAAAAGTGGTGCTCGCCCACTTCGAGCGCCTCATACAGCGGCGCGATGCGAGGGTGAGCGATGGATGCCTTGACGCGCTCGCGTTCATGAAAGGCGTCCAGAGCTCCGGGCTCGGCCACCCGGTCCGGTCGCAAGAGCACCAGCACCACCTTGCGGTTCACGCCGCGCTGAATCGCAAGGTAGGTTTCCGAGTCACGCTCGGCGTAGAGGTGGTCCGTGACGGTGTAGTTTCCGAGGGCGGTGTTGGGGGCGAGGCTGTGCGGCTGGGTGTCACCATCATCCTCCATCAGGATGGCCTTTTGCACAGCGTCGTCGGATTCGGCCACCGCCACCGCAACGGCCACGGGAGCCTGCTCCACCTCGCAGAACCCGACCACTTCACTCACGAGCTGGGATTCGCTCACCGGTTCCATCATGACCGGGCAATCCTCCAAGTATTGCTCGTATCCGGTGAGTTCGTAGCGGCTGGTGAATACCGTGCGCAGCCCGGGAAACTTCTGTCTCAAGGCATCGCGCAGGTCGAAGCCGCTGTAGCCACCTTGTCTAAGATACCCCTCACTCACGAGGACGTCGAGCCGCTTCAGCGTCTGGGCCACACC
>JAEYUU010000745.1 GCA_023429545.1 Verrucomicrobiota bacterium | reverse complement strand
ACCAGAAACTGTGCATTGGACGTGGGAATACGAATCTGAGCAAGGTATTCGACCGCTTTTTCACCTCTAAGGACAAGAGTTTCATCTCCGCGCCGAATTGCGATATCTCCGGCTTTGAAATATTTTTTTCCATTAATCTCAGGTGCGTCCGCAAACAGAGGAAGTACTTGGAGCCCTCTTTTTGGAATCAGTGCGACACCTAAGTACCGGCCGCTTGGATCAGCGTAGGACTTGCAGTAGCTGACGAAGAACCTGTCGCCACAATACTTGCGGATCTTGTCGTTGAAGAGCTTTCCGTCAAAATGGGTCTTTGTTCCGCAGTACGAAAAATTTTGGTCGGCAATGCCGAAAAATACGACTCCGCCATTGGTATTGTAGAATGCCATGACGTCAGCCGCGATCTCAGCCCAGAGTTTTGCATCGGAGTGACCGGGACAACCGGCTTTGAAATCCCAATACTCGGACTCGTAGCGGAAAGATTCTTTGAGTCTCGGAGGCTTGTTTTCAAAAAAAGTGGATAGAAGCCTGTCAACATCCCGATGCAAAATAGCGTCAGCAATGGCTGTGATAGAACTCTCGGGCGGTTGTGCTGGCATTTTTCTTCTGGTGATAGTGCTGTTTTTTCAACGAATAGCAGTTTTTTTGCAAGCATTGTCAATTGAGATTTATCGAAAAACTAAGGTATTGGATACTGGATTTACTGGCCGATGTGTGGTTCTTGCCTTTTCGCGGCTCGGAACACAAAAGCCCAAGTGCCCCGCCGCCGCTTGCAATTCCCTCAAACCGCCCCGACCTTCCCCGCCCCCATGGCACTACCGGCAGCGAAAGGCGGCGTGCGCGCCTTGATTTTTGATTTCGACGGGCTGATCCTCGATACCGAGGTGGCCATCTTTGACGCGTGGCGTGAGTTGTATGAGGAGCATGGACTCCCACTGACGCTGGAAACTTGGGCGCAGTGTGTGGGCAGTGACTTTGGTCACTACGATCCGCAGGTGGAGCTGGAGGAGTTTCTCGGGCGCACCCTGGATTGGCCGGCCCTGACGGACAGGCGCCGCAAGCGGGTGAATGAGATCCTGCTGGACAAGCAGCCCATGCCCGGCGTCCGCGAGCGGCTTCGCGAGGCGCAGGAGCACGGCCTCGTCTGTGCGGTGGCCAGCAGTTCCAGCCACCGCTGGGTGGACGGGTGGCTGGACCGGCTGGGCTTGAGCTCATTTTTCAGCCATGTGAGCTGTTTGGAGGACACCGGCAAGGCCAAGCCGGACCCGAGTCTCTTCCTGCACGCCGCGGAGAATCTGAGAATGGAGCCTGCGGAGACCGTCGTGTTGGAGGACTCGCTGAACGGCCTGCACGCCGCCCATGCCGCAGGCATGCGCTGCATCGTGGTGCCGTGTGAGGTGACCAAGCACCTCGCTTTTGATGGCGCGTGGCGGCATCACGGCTCCTTGGAGGAGTTCACGGTGCCCGACCTGTTTGTGTGAGCGTGTGCAACGGCGGTTGCATTCCCCCGGCTCCCGCCCACACTGCGCCGCCCCCCACGGCGCTCTTTTCCGCGTGACGAAAAACTTCAGCCTCTACCTCGCGCTCCGCTACCTGCAGCCGAAGCGGACCTTCGTCTCCGTGATCACGGTGATTTCGATCCTGGGTGTGAGCCTGGGGGTGGCCGTGCTCATCGTGGTGATTGCCGTCATGGCGGGGTTCCACGCGCAGATGCGGGAGCTGGCGGCGGGGTATGAGACGCACATCGAGGCGCAGGATCGTTACGGCACCTCCATGTGGGACGACAAGCAGCGGCCCAAGGACGCCAACGACAAGCCGTGGCGGGAGATCCTGGAGGACATTAAAAAGACTCCCGGAGTGGCCACGGCCACCCCAATGGTCCGCGGCCTTCTGCTGGTGGAATCCGAGAGGGGCATCACCGTCGCTGCCATGTGGGGGTTGAAGAACGAGGACGGCAATCGTCTCGCGACCAAGCACAAGGATTTCCTGGAAGAAGGGGGCAGCCTCGAGTTGAGCGGCAGCAGCATCGTGCTGGATCGGACCATCGCCAACGCATGGGGCCTCCGGGTCGGTGATACTGTTACCGCTTGGGCGCCGACCAACCTCAAGGAGATGGTGAACCAGATCCGAAACATCGACGAACTTCCTGAAGAGGAGAAAAAGAAGGCCTTCGAGCAGTTGAAGGAGCTTACACTCCCGGAAGAGCTGACCATCACCGGCATCATCAGCCCTCCGCAGTTCCAGGATTCGGACAAGATGCCGCTGGCCATC
The DNA here is from genome assembly GCA_023429545.1 of Verrucomicrobiota bacterium. GTDB lineage: Bacteria > Verrucomicrobiota > Verrucomicrobiia > Verrucomicrobiales > Verrucomicrobiaceae > Roseimicrobium. The sequence continues at coordinate 2,149 of JAEYUU010000745.1, read as the reverse complement.
GTGCCCTTGGTGGTGGCGCAGGGCATGCGCGATCTCGACGACGGCATTTCCAGCATTGGCATTGAGCTGAACGAGCCCTACCAGGCCAGCCCCATCCGCGATGAGCTGATGAAATCGGGTATACTTCCTCCCGGCTGGGACGCCTACACGTGGATGGAAGCGCACCAGCGTCTCTTCGCCGCGGTGCAGAACGAAATGATGATGATGTATGTCATTCTTTTCATCATCATCATCGTGGCCGCCTTCTGCGTGATGAATACGATGATCACCGTGACCGTACAGAAGCGGCGCGAGATTGGCATCGTGGCGGCCCTCGGCTCGCGTCTTGGTCAGATCATGTGGGTCTTCATCATCCAAGGCATGGTTGTGGGTGCTGGTGGTGCCCTGCTGGGCCTCGGCATCGGCCTGCTGGTCGCGAAGAATATCAACGCCATCAAGAACGGCCTGAGCCAGGCGCTGAACGTGGAGATGTTCGACCCCGCCATCTATGGCCTCATCGACCTCCCTGCCAAGGTGATGTGGGGAGATGTGGGCATCATCTGCCTCGGGGCATTCTTCCTGAGCTCCCTGGCATCAGTGGTCCCGGCTTGGCTGGCCGCGAAGGTGGAGCCGGCGCAGGCGCTGCGGGATTAGGTCTTGGACGGCCCACCACCCGCTCAATTCCCTTGCACCAGGGGGTGAACTGGGTAACTTGCCTCTCCCTTTTACCCAAGTGCCGCGTGGTGTAACGGTAGCACAAGAGATTTTGATTCTCTTTGATAAGGTTCGAATCCTTACGCGGTAGCCACCTTGATTGCCAAGAGAGGTCTCAGATGACTTCGTGGTGGTGGAGCGCGCTCGCCAGCGTCGCGTGGGCACCGAGGCCGTGCTCAAGGCAGGCGTGACGTGTGGTTCTGAGGTGAGTGGTGCACGAGCCTATTCCAGCAGGCCGAACATGATCTTTTCCTTCCGGTCGCTGGAGGTGTCACCTTGGGTGACTGCCACGTAGATCCTGCCCTCGTACGCGCCGAAGACCGGATATTGGAAGGATTTGGGTGTTTCGAAGCGGTACTTCCGCACCCACTCCTTCCCGTCCTTGGAGACGTCAAGATTGAAGACAGAACGGCTCACCCCATTGATGCGGGTTCCCTCCTGCCAGCCGAGGTAGTAGACTTCGCCGAACTTGTCGAGCGTGGGCTTGGAGCTGGCGCCGTTGGTAACGAAGGCGCACTCTTCATTCGTCGTCCACTTCCGGCCATCGGTGCTGGTGGTGAAGGTGTAGTTCCGGTTCCCGCCTTCCTGCCGGCAGATGGCCAGCCAGGTGCCATTGGGTAGAAGATGCGCAGCGGACTCGGAGAGCTTCAGGTCTGTGGGCTCGTTGAAGTGGCCGAGTACTTCGAAGGTGTCGAGGGATGGATGCACCAGCGCCAGGGCATTCTGGCAGATGGGGTAGTTGTTCAGGGTGACATAGGTCTTGCCTCCGATGGCCTTGAAATTGTCAAAGATGTAGAGACCGAAGTCTTTGGCGGGATGTTTGAAGCCGTGAGCGACCGCATCCTCGTAGAAGTGCTGCGGCTGCATGTCATGCGTGCCGCTGGCGGTCTTGAGATTCACCTTGTGGATGCGGTTGGTGAAGCTCATCCGCTCCATGTCGAAGTCCGTGTACCACATCTGGGACTGGCGCTGACCGGGTGATTCACTGGCGAAGTAGCAGCGCAGGGTGGTCGCGTCCTTCTGGATGATGCGGGGCACGAAGCAGGCGCCCACGGGCAGGGTTTCATTTTCAAAGGCCTGCTCCCCGCGGGCGAAATCGATGATCTTCTCCACCTGCAGCGTCTTCAGGTTCACGATGGAGAGCGTCACGTACACATAGGGCCAGCTCGCAGCCTCCCCGGGCCGCACATCATTGGCCTCCGCCACGATCCACGCCCGGTCCTGCGCCAGCACCATCCCCGCATCATGGGCGCCCTTCACCTGGGGGGCGGTGGTGTTGACGAGGCCCTGCATCACCCGGTCCCCGGCCTCCCTGGCGCTCCAGGCCGGTGGGAGGAGGGGAACTGGCGCATCCTGACCAGAGGCTGACGGGGCGGCCAAAAGACAGGCGGCGAGAGAGAGGGAAGCAAATGCGGGGAGGCGGGAGCGGAGTGAAGAGGTCAGCATGGGGGGGATC
>JAEYUU010000731.1 GCA_023429545.1 Verrucomicrobiota bacterium | reverse complement strand
CCTCGTCCACCATCGCGGAGAGGGACGCATCGCGGGTGGCGAGGCGTTCCTTGACGAGGGTGGTGTGGTCGCGAATGAGGCGGATGTCGAGCATAGGGGGCGGGAGTGTAGGGAAAGAGGCGCAATGGCAACAGGCACAAAAGCACAAAGTGGGAGGGGTGGCATCCCGAGTGACCACAGGCAGAGGGAGCAGTTGATTTCACCCAGGGGGCATAAATGCCAAAGGCACAGCAGCGGTTCCCCACTCTGTGCCTTTGTGCCTGTTGCCTCTGTGCCTTTCCTTCCTTACGCCGGCGTGTGCGTGAACTTCCGCACGCGGCCGTAGGGCACCCATTCCAGGACATACAGATTCCCCTTGGAGTCCACGGTAAGGGCGTGAGGCGTGGTGAACTTGTCCTTCTGGCCCGCTTCGAACTCGGCCTTGTTCGCACCCTTGCCATCGCCAAGCTTGGCGACGCAGTTGTCGTCCTTGTCGAGGATGGCGACGAGGGAGCCGAGATCCGGCACGTAGAGGTGGCCGTGCGCCTGGTAGAAGCAGCAGGGATTCCGCACAAAGTCGCCGCTGATGGTGCGTTTGTACTGGAGGTCCATGTCGAAGACCTCGTAGCGGCCATTGGCACGATCGGCGATGTACACCTCTGGCTCGCCTTTCAGGGTGTTGATCCACACGCCGTGGCAGGTGTTGAAGGTGCCGTGCGGAGCGCCAGGTCCCTTGGGCGCCTCCTTTGGAGCGCGACCGCCGATGGTCTTGAGGTGCTTGAAGTTCTTGTCGAAGCGGCTCACGATCTGGCTGCCGTAGCCATCCACAATGTAGATGTCGCCATTTGGCGCCACGGCTACGTCGGTGGGGTTCGTCCAGGTGAACTTCTGGTGCGTGGAGTCCTCCTTGTCCACGTTCCCGATGGTGTAGAGCACCTTGCCCTTGAGGTCGGTCTTGTACACGCGCTTGCCGAGGGTGGGTTGGCCGGAGGCGTCCTTGCCCACGTTCTCCGTGAAGTAGAGGAACTCCTGGTCGCCTTCCTTGCTGAGGTAGATGCAGTGGGCAGTGGCGCTGACCTGCTCAGGGGAATAGCCCACGCTGGCACCGAAGTCCTTGCTCCATGTCTCCTCCAGCTTCCCGTCCGCGCCGAAAATGGCGACGCATGGATTCACACTGCGAGAGGTAACATACACGCGGTCTTTTGAGTCCACGGCGATGCCACAGCCGAAGCCGTACTTCATACCCGCGGGCAGCGCCCCCCAGGATTCATCCAGGGTGTAGGTCCACTTGCCGCTGCCGATTTTCACGGGTCCCGCGGCGGTGGCGGCGGCCAGCGCGGAGGCGCCCGGCAGCAGAGTGACGGCAGCAGCGCCGGACATCGTTAGAAAATCACGGCGGGTGAGGCGCTTGGGGAAGAGATGGGTGGATGAGTTCATGGTAAGAAAGGGCGGCGTATGGATCCCGGATTGCGGAGCGGGGACAGGAACGAGCGTAACCGGGCCGGTGTTTCGCTGACCAGCAGGAAGTTCCGGGCGGGCCTGCGTGATGTTGCTGGGCTTGATGGACGATGTGGGCCAGCGGGCAGTCGCAACGCAAAGCAGTGAAGAATGATGCGGAGAGAACGGCAGGGCCGCCGTGCTGACATTCGCGTAGACCACACGCCTGTCGCGCTTGCAGTCCACGTTCCCCTTCCTACGATGCAAGGATGAACCGGAAACGAATTGGGCGCAGCGGCATTGTGGTCACGGATATCTGCATGGGCACGATGACCTTCGGCCTGCAGGCGGATGAGAAGACATCCTTCGCCATCATGGACCGGGCACTGGAGGCGGGGATCGATTTCTTCGACACTGCAGAGATGTACCCGGTGCCGCCCAGCGCGGAGAAATTTGGCGTGACGGAGGAGATTGTGGGCAAGTGGCTGAAGGGCCAAAAGCGCGGCGAGATTATCCTCGCGACGAAGGTCACGGGACCGGGTCATGGCTGGTTCCGTCCGCCAATTCGCGGCGGCTTCACGGCGCTGGATCGCCGGCAGATTCACCAGGCCTGCGAGGACAGCCTGAAGCGGCTCAAGACGGACTACATTGACCTCTACCAGACACACTGGCCGGACCACGGCATGAGGCAGGAGGAAACGCTCAGCGCGCTCACCGAGCTGGTGGACCAGGGCAAGGTACGCGCCATCGGCTGCAGCAATGAAACGTGCTGGGGCCTGATGAAGAATCTCTGGGAGGCGGAGAACCACAAGCTGCAGCGTTACGACAGCGTGCAGAACAACTTTTCCCTCATCAACCGCCGCTGCGAAAGCGAGCTGGCCCAGGTCTGCCGCAGGGAAGGCGTAAGCCTGCTCCCCTATTCACCGCTCGGCGGCGGCGTGCTCACCGGAAAATACAACGATGGCGCCCTTCCGCACGGCGCGCGCTTTAGCGAGTACTTCCTCAGCGGTGGCCCGCGCCAAAAACGCATGGCGGCGCGATTTGTGAACGAGCGCTCGCTGGAAACTACGAAGCGCCTTCAGGTCATCGCTCAGGATCTCGGCATCAGCGTCACCACCCTGGCCGTGGCTTGGAGCAAGCAGCATGATTTCGTTGCCTCCACCATCGTCGGAGCGACGACGGTGGCACAACTCGAAGAAAGCCTGAAAGCCGCTGACCTCGTGCTGGATACCGAAACGTTGCGGCGGATTGATGAGATCGATGAGGCCATTCCAACTCCGATGACGGAGGACGGGTTGAGGAGGCTGTAGGAAACGGGCAAGGATCGAGGGCTATGGTACAAGGGGGGTAG
>JAEYUU010000710.1 GCA_023429545.1 Verrucomicrobiota bacterium | reverse complement strand
CCAAGCCACGGCCGGAATGGCTAACTCCGTGGGCGCATAAAGCTTTCTACCCCAAAGATGGCCGCTCCCATCCTGTGACTACAGCGACAGCCCTGGATTTAGGCGGAGGCCGAGAAGAGTAAGATTGCGCTAGTTGGCAGGGAACCAATTCTTGTGGATGTAGATAACCGTAGAGTAAAGGACGCGGTGCTGCATAGATGGCAAGTTCACTCTTCTGCAAGCGACCCGAGCACCTGTTCCACCACCTCCCGAATCACTGGCTCGGACTCCTGCGCGCCTCCCACTTCAAGCAGGATGGTTTCCTTGCGGAGTGGAATCACGATACGGAACACCACGAAAGGTTGGGCGAGTCTTGGATCCAGGCTTCGGGAGCCGCCCACGTCACGCCCCCGCCAGTTAAAGGTCACAGAGGAGATGGTGTGCCCTGCGGGTGGGGCGGGGAGATCTTCCGCGGTGGCAATCCGGCGGGAGTAGTCGCCCTTCATCTTTTTGATCAGAATGCCGCGTGGGGGTTCTGTCATGAGCCTCCGCTTGAAAGCATGCCTGTCATCGGGGCCTTTCTCGGAAAGCACCACATATCCTTCCGGGACCGCGAAAGAGAAACCGAGTTCCTTGTCCTCGACGCGAGTGGAGCCGGGTGGGTACACTGGCGGAGTCTGCGTACTGGAGACGTATTTGGACTCGGACGAAGCACTGCTCGATGCCCCAGAGCTGGATGAGGAGCCCGCGGCGGTCTTCAAGTTCATGACGCGCATTTGGATATTTTGGAAGGTGGGGAAGGCCAGAGCGGCCAGCCCGATCATGAGCAGCCAGAGGGAAAGTCCCACGAGAGCCGGAATCAGGATGCCCTTGCGCCCATGGAAACGAACTCCGAAAAGAGCGATAATGCCGGACACAACACCGCTGATGCGGAGCAGCCACAGGGCAACGTTGGCTACAGGGGAAGTTTCGATCCATTGAGCCGGCTTCATGGCACTGAGCACCAGAGCGAGGGCGACCACCAGTAGAACCGACAGCCAGCAGTAGTGCGCCAGCGCCCGGAAGCTGCCGCCCCCGGACTTCGGCTGGGGCTCAGACTGTGACTGAGGGTGCTGCTGCTGCTGGGGCTGGGGCTGAGGTGCCCCCGCCACGCGTGGTATGTAATGCGGTTTGTTCTCCACAGTTTCTGATGGTTCACTTATTCATCGAGCAAGCAAGCTTCGAAAGTGTTGCGCTGGTGAGAACCGGAGGGCGCATGCGCGGCTACAGGAAAAGTTTTTGGAAGACGGAATCAGGTAGGGCGGGGATTTCGCCTCGTTTTCCTAAATGTTTGCCTGGATTCAGGCGCAAAATGTCCGTTTTGTTTCCGAAAATCGCGATCTTTGGCTTGCCAACCTCCTGTTCGATGGAACTTTGACCCTCCAAACTCGAATTTTCAGGAGACACCACCATGAGCCAAGAAAAAATGGACGGCGCACAGGCGCTCATCAAAACACTCGATGCCCTCGGCATTGAGTACGTGTTCGGCTACTCCGGCGGCGCGGCGCTGCCGATGTTCGACGCATTGGAAACGGTGAAGACGAACATGAAATTCGTCCTTGTGCGTCATGAACAGGGTGCCGTGCACATGGCGGACGGCTACGCCCGCGCGACTGGCAAGCCAGCCGTGGTGCTCGTGACCTCCGGCCCCGGCGCTGGCAATACCGTGACGGGCATCATGACCGCCCAGATGGACTCCGTGCCGATGATCGTGCTGACCGGCCAGACCGTGTCCTGGATGCTGGGCAAGGATGCCTTCCAGGAGGCGGATATCTTCAACATCACCGCCCCCGTGGTGAAGCACAGCTACCTGGTGAAGGTGACCAACGACCTCCCCCGCGTGGCGCGTGAGGCCTACCATATCGCCACCACTGGCCGCCCGGGTGCTGTGTTGATCGACATTCCGAAGGACGTGAGCCAGTCGCCTTTCACCGGGGACATGAATCCGGATCTGGATCTCCCCGGCTATCATCCGGAAGAGGACTTCAACATCGACAAGAAGGCTGTGGCGGATGCTGCAAAAATCATCATGCAGTCAAAGCGCCCGGTCATCCTGGCCGGTCACGGCGCGATGATTGCCCGTGCGGACAAGGAACTCATGGCCCTGGCGGAAACGCTGAACGCACCGGTGACCTCCACCTTGCTGGGCAAGGGTGTGTTCCCCGAGACCCACCGGCTTAGCCTGGGCATGATTGGCATGCACGGCACTGCCTATGCGAACAAGGCCATCTGCGAATGCGATTGCATCATCAACATTGGTTCCCGCTTTGATGACCGCATCATTGGCAAGCCCGCCATGTTCGGCAAGAACGCGACCATCGTGCACTTCGACATTGATGAGGCGGAGGCCGGCAAGATGATCAAGCCGGATGCCTTCATCAAGGGAGACGCCAAGGCCGCGCTGCAGGAGCTCCTGCCCCAGCTTTCCGCGCTGGACACCAAGGGCTGGAACGAGCACCTCGACGGCTACAGGAAGAAGTATCCCCTCTCCTATAAGAAGCAGGGGGGGTTGCGCATGCAGCAGGTGATCGATGAACTCTACCAGCTCACCAAGGGCAAGGCGATCGTCAGCACGGACGTGGGCCAGCACCAGATGTGGGCCGCGCAGTTCTACAAGAATGACGCCAGCTTCAAGTGGCTGAGTTCCGGCGGCGCTGGAACCATGGGCTTCGGCTTTCCGGCGGCCATTGGTGCGCAGCTCGGCTGCCCGAACGACATCGTGGTTTCCATCAGCGGTGACGGAGGCTTCCAGATGACGTTGTTTGAGCTGGCCACCGCAGCCATCCTCAAGCTGCCCCTCAAGATCATCGTGCTGAACAACAGCTATCTGGGCATGGTGCGCCAGTGGCAGGAGCTCTTCTTCGACAACCGCGAGAGCGGCGTGGATCTCCTGGGCAACCCGGACTTCGTGAAGCTCGCAGAGGCCTATGGCATCAAGGGCTGGCACATCCGCCGTCCCGCGGACATCGAGAAGGTCCTCACCCAGGCGCTCGAGTACAATGATGGCCCTTGCCTCATCGAGGCCGAGTGCATCAAGACGGAGAACGTGTTCCCCATGATTCCGGCAGGCGCCGCTCTCGAGGACATGTTGATTGAACCTCCGAAGCACAAGATGGAGAAGCCCGTGGGGTCGACCTGATCGACCGCCCGTTTCCTGTCAGTTTGACCTCTAACTTCCTTTTCTTATGTCATCGAGAAACATCCCCTCCGCAGACGTGAAGCCCTCGCCCAAGCCGGACATCGTAAACGTGCATACGCTCAGTATGTTCGTGGCCAACAAGCCGGGCGTGCTGGGCCGCGTGTGTGCGGTGTTCAGCCGTCGCGGTTTCAATATCGATTCCTTGGTCGTGTCCCAGGGTCGTGACCCGCGTTATTCGCGCATGACCGTGGGCATCAGCGGCCATCCTGAAGGCTTGAGCCAGATCATCCTGCAGTGCAACAAGCTCATCGATGTGATCCACTGCTATGAGCACACCGACAGGGACTCCGTGGTGAGGGAGATGGTGCTCATCAAACTGCTCGTCGACGCGGAACACCGCACCGAAGTGCTGCAGATTGTGGAGCACTTCAACGGCAAGACCGTGGATCTCCAGGAGCAGTCCATGGTCGTCATGATCAGCGGCGCCAGCGAAAAGGTGGATGCCGCGGTGAACCTGCTCGCCAAGTTCGAGATCATCGAGACCGTGCGCACCGGCAAGGTGGTCATGGC
>JAEYUU010000663.1 GCA_023429545.1 Verrucomicrobiota bacterium | reverse complement strand
CGTGTGGGCCGCCTCTATGATGCCTTCGCGGAAGACACCGGGCTCGTCGGCGAGATGGTGCAGGATGCGGATGACGACGAACTGCGCCTCTTCACCAAGCGCATTCTCGCCTCCCAGGTGTTCGATGATCTCACCCGCCGCTCCCTCATGGGCCGCCTTATCAAGGCACGTCCGGAGACGCAGGAACTGATGGAGAACAACGCGAGCCGGCAGGAGTCCGCTCTTGTGGTCTCGTGGGAGAGCATGGAGAAACGCAAGGTCGACCTCGAAGACCTCACCAAAAACAAGATTCCGCAAAACAAGAAGGACATCCAGATCGCCCGCGAATACGGGGACCTCCGGGAAAACTTCGAATACAAGTCGGCTCGCCAGCAACAGGCGGTGCTGCTGCGCCTTCAGTCCAAGTACGAGCGCGAACTGCGCAATGCCCGTGGCACGGATTTCGTTGGTGCCAGCACTGAGGCAGTCGGCATCGGCACCATTGTCGACATCGAGGATGCCTCGACCGGGGATAGGCAGACCTATACGATTCTCGGCGCGTGGGATGGCGATCCCGACAAGCATATCCTTTCCTACCTCTCGGAAATGGCCAAGGCTCTCATTGGCAAAAAGCCGGGGGAAGAGTCTGAAGTCCCCACGGACACCGGCGCCACCCGCAAGGTGCGCATCGCAGACATCCGCGCGTATGCTCAGCCAGTAGAGGCGTAAGAGCGCCCGATCATTAAACCCTTCCCGAATGCAAAACTCGCCGCCGCAAAAGCCGCTTTGAGGCCGGTGATTCTTACCCGTTGCTTCGCGGCCCCGTTTTGAGCATACTCCGGACATGAGCAGACCCCCAGCCGGGAGACTTCACCTTTCCTTCTGGGTCGCCATCGGGGTATTGCTCTATCTGGCCAGTTGCCCGCCGGTGGAGGCATGGCACGAGAAACGGATGGGGCGCAATGCACACACCCTTCCTATGCAGATGCCGGGCCCGGGTGACCACGTGGCAGCCTTAGGCGCTGGCATCCCCGCAGGCGGGCGCGGCGATCAAAAGGTCAACGATGGCGATGAATTTGAGATCACCGAGTTGCACTACTTTGAGCCGCCTCCGCAGCCCCAGTGGATGCAGGTTCTCTACGGTCCCGTGCATTGGCTGGAAAAGTTCGCACCGTTCGAGACCTTTTTCCACCGCTACCGTGAGTGGTGTGATACAGTCATGTAGTTGCCGATCGCTCTACGACCTGCTGAAAAAGCCGGAGCGCTTCTTTTCAGTTGTAGGCGCCACGGCCCGGCCATCTGCCGGACTGGTGGCATGGATGGTTACAGGCGTTCCCACAGACAAGTGCGAAAAGAACTTCTCGGCCATGAACCTTGGCAGGCGAATGCAGCCGTGTGAGGCGGCGCGACCCGGCTTGGGAATGGGACCCACGTGCATGCCCACCCCGTCGCTGGTCAGGCGCATGTAGAGCGGCATGCGGGCAGGGGAGAAGCGATAGCCCTCCGGCAGCGTCTCCTTTGTAATATTGAAGTCGCCGTCCACCACGTTGCCGTCGAAGTCGAGCAGCTTGCCGTAGAGGTTGGAGATCTTGTCCGGGGTCTTCTCCATCACCTTGAAATGTCCGCTGGGTGTCGGGTGGGAGGCGGTGCCGGAGGCCACATAGGTCCAGCCAATCTCCTTGCCGCCCTTGAAAAAGGTGGCCTTCTGCTTGTCGAGATAGATCACCACGGACGGGGCTCCCTGGGTCTTGGCGGCGAGTTCGGCGTTCCACTCATACATCTTGAATGCCTGCTGCTGGGGCGCCGGCGCAGGCTTGGGCTTGGAGGCACAAGAAGCGAGCATGAGGCCGAGCGACACCGAGACCGTTCCGGCGAGAAAGCGATCTGCCAATTTACGGACGGTTTTAGTCTTGGCCGAGAGCAGGGGGGATTTCATGAAGATGCCTCATCACATAGTCACAAATCGCTTCAATACAAGCGGATGTGGCGCGGATCTGGACAAACGCCACGTTCCTCCTGAACGTGGCGCTGGCATGGACATCAGGAGCTGGCTGACGTTTTGAGTCCTACTTGGGCACGCTGTCATTCACCCGCAGACCCATTTTCTTGAACTCCTCCACCTGCGCCTTTGAGGGATCGGAGAGCGGATTGCCTCCCAGGTAGAGGTTCAGGTACGGGGCGAACTCACGTGGGCCGTCCATGTCCTTCTTCAGCATGCGATGCAGCGGAGTGAGGTCGGTGACCTTGTTCCCATCGATGAAAAGCCAGCGCAGTTCCGCGAGCGGCTCCAGCGGGCTGATATCGGCAATCTGGTTGTTCTTGAGCGAGAGCATGCCGAGCCATTTGCAGGCGCCAATGCCCGCAATGGAGGTGAGCTGGTTGCCTTCCAGATAGAGGGAGGAGAGCTTGGGCAGCTTGTAGAGGGCGCTGGCGTCCTTGATCTGGTTGTTTGCGAGGTACACGGAGGTCAGAGCGGGAATGTTTCCCAGCGGGCTGATGTCCACGACCTTGTTGTTCGTGAGTTCCAGGTACTGCAGGGCCTTCAGCGTGCCCACGGGCGTGATGTCCGCGATCTGGTTGTTTGCCACATCCACGAACTGCAGGCGTTCCAGGCCCTTGATGGGCGAGAGGTCTTTGATCTCGTTGTTGGGAAGCTCGAGCTGGGCCAGAGCCTTGCAGTGCTCGAGTCCGCTCAGATCCGTGATCTTCATCCCCTTGCCCTGCACGAAGGAAACACTCTCCACGTCCGCGGCCACGATTGGCTCACTGTTCTCGCGCTTGGCAAAGACCTGCTTCCGTACGGCCGCCTCCAAGTTCTTGTCTTTGAAGATGGGCTGCGGCTTGGGCGGCTCAGGCTTCTTCTCCACCGGTTTGGCCGGAGCAGGAGCGGCGGCCGTGGCGGGTGCGGGGGCCGGCTTGGCGTCGGGTTTCTTTTGCGCGGCGGCCGCAGGCTTCGACGGCTCAGGCTTTTTCTCGGCTGGCTTTGCGGCTTCCGGCTTCTTTTCACCGGGTTTTGCGGGAGCCGGAGCCGGAACAGGAGCGGGTGCGGGTGCGGGTTTCGGAG
>JAEYUU010000632.1 GCA_023429545.1 Verrucomicrobiota bacterium | reverse complement strand
CGCTCGAAGTGCACTGCCTTCCCAAGGACCTTCCTGAGAGCCTCACGGTGGACGTGGAACCGCTCAATATCGGCGACTCCATTCACGTGAGCAACCTGACGCTTCCTGAGGGCGTTTCCACCAAGCTCGAAGGCGATGTGGTCGTCGCGATTCTCAAGGAGCCTACCGTGGTTGAAGAGGTTGCTCCCGCCGCGGCCGCAGCCCCTGCTGCTGGTGCTGCTCCCGCCGCTGGCGCTGCCCCTGCGAAGGCTGCTGCTGCTCCGGCGAAGAAGTAACCCTGCGCGCGGTCCGACTGAATGTGTCCGGCTCTGGCCCTCTCCCTACGCTGAAGCCACGGCTGATCGTGGGGCTGGGCAATCCAGGGCGCGAATACCAAGACACGCGGCACAATATCGGTTTCATGGTCGTGGACGCACTCGCCAGCCAGCTCGGTGCCTCGTGGGTCTCCGAGAAGCGCTGGGACTGTGCGCTGGCCAAGTTCGCGGGTGGGTGGCTGCTGAAGCCGCTCACTTACATGAATCTCAGCGGCGAGGCCGTGTCCGCGGTGAGCCGCTTTTACAAGATCGAGCCCAACGAGGTGCTGGCCGTCTATGATGATGTGGACCTTCCGCTGGGGGCCTTGCGCTTCCGGCTGAAGGGGAGCGCAGGCGGGCACAACGGTGTGCGCTCGCTGATTTCCCATCTTGGTGGGGATGAATTTCCCCGTCTGAAGGTCGGAATTTCCCCCGGCAATGGACGCCCTGCGGGTGACCGCATGGTGGGGCACGTGCTGGGACGCTTCACGGAAGGGGAACGCCCCGCGCTGCTTCAGGTGCTGGACCGCGCCACGGAGGCTGTGCGCACGGCGCTGAATTCCGGCATCGACAACGCGATGAACATTTTCAACCGCAAAGAGCAATCCAACAACGAAACTACGGAAAAACCATGAGCCGCAAGTATGAAGCGATGATCGTCCTGGACATGAAGGGACGCGAAGAGAACGTCGAGACGCTGGTGAGCCAGCTCGGCAAGGAGTTCGAACAGAACGGCGTGAAACTCCAGCAGGTGGACAACCTGGGCAAGAAGAAGTTCCCCTTCTCCCCCCGCCACGTGGAGAGCGGCTACTACATCAATTTCCTCTTCGAAGCCGAGCCGGCCGCGGTGGACAAGGTGCAGGCCCGTCTCAAGCTGAATGAGAACGTGTACATGCAGTACTTCCAGCGCCGCTAGGGCCTGAAGTTGCTGTTGATTCACGCGGCGGATTTTCTCCGGCGGCGGGTTTTTGCGGCCTGCTCCCGAAAATATGTTCGCCAACCCACACCTCTCCCTCTAACCTCGCTCCGCTATGGCCTCCTACAACAAAGTGATGCTCATGGGGAACCTCACGCGGGATCCCGAAGTCCGTTACACGCCCAAAGGCAGCGCCGTGGCCGATCTGGCCATCGCGGTGTACCGGTCGTATACTGCGGACAACGGGGAGAAGCGCGAGGAAGTCACCTATGTAGACGTGGTGCTCTGGGCGCGCCTGGCTGAGATTGCCAGCCAGTACCTGCGCAAGGGCAGCCCTGTCTTTATCGAAGGCCGCCTGCAGATGGATTCGTGGGAGGACAAGCAGACCGGTCAGAAGCGCAGCCGTCTGCGCGTGGTCGGTGAAATCATGCAGATGCTCGGCGGCAAGCGCGATGGCAGCGGTGATGATCAAGGTGGCGGCGGCGGTGGTGGTGGTGGAAACTACCAGCAGCGTCCTCCCCAGCAGGCCCGCAGTGGCGGAGGCGGCGCTCCGCATCGCGGTAACCAGCCCGCGCGCCAGGGTCCCCCGGCCAATGAAGAATTCGGCGAAGGCCCCATCACTGACGGGCTGGAGGACGATGACATCCCGTTCTGACCCCGTGAAGCAGTTTTGAATTTCAAAGAAAACCGGGGCATGGCTCCGGTTTTTTTATGCAATCGTGGGTGCTCAACGTTGAGTGGATTTCGGCGCGAGGCAGATCCAGTAAACCCAGGCGATGTACACCAGGTGGAAGGGGAGTCGGACCCAGAGCAGCCACGGTGCAATTTCCACTCCCTGCCACCCGTGCAGGGCCATGTTGAGGTTCGCGGGGAACACGGCGATGAGAAGCGCGATGAGGTCCCAGCCCGCAGCCTTGCGGAGTGATAGAACGAATACTGCCATTTTTCCGGCGATCTCAGCAGCGCCACTGATGTCGTTCATCGCCTCCGGCCAGGGCAGCCATGGCGGGATAATACTCAGGTAGAATGATGGATTCAGAAAGTGATTGGCGCCTGCCGCGATGAAAAAAAATCCGAGCAGAATGCGGAAGGCGGTGAGGGCCATGGCATCGGGGATGAGGGCTAGCTCACCTCTTCCTGTCGACGGTCTGAAACTGGCCTGTGACGGAGTGTATCCTCCAGGCCCTCCAGATGGAGAGGTCGGTCTGGTGCGTGGGGTGGCGCTTGCAGGGCATGGTCACGCAGTACGTAGGTTTGGGCGAGACGGTCACCCCATCGTTCCTGCCCATCGATGCAGAGCAAGACCAGTTCGATGAGTGGCATCAGCGGGATGAAGAGGATGCAATTGCGCAGGACGCTCTGCATGTGGGTGCAAGGCTTGAGTCGCCTCGCATCAAAGACGCGGATGCCCACGAGACGCTTCCCCAGAGCATGGCCGTCGAAGTAGGAATCGCCGAAGATGCGGTATCCCAATACCGCCGCCAGACCGAGCCCGAACAGGAGAATGCCCAGCACGCTTTCCAAATCCAACACGGCGCCCATGACGCAAATCGTCAGTCCCACCAGGGCGGAATCAATGGCGTGCGCGACGACCCTTTGCAGTGCGGAGGCAGTTTCGTATTCCGTGGGGTGAGAGTCGTCAGTCATACGACAGCGTATCGAAAAGGTGCGGTTATCTGGATGCCGGGTGCGGTCACTCGTAATTCACTTCTGCCCATTCCATCAGCAGCACAAAAGCAAGAGGCCTCATGGCGGCATGTGGTGGCGCATCCCGCGTGAAGCGTCAAATCAATGTTGCTTCAGCCGCTCCGTGCATTGCCTTGGTGGCGATCGAACCGGTAAAGATCGGCGTACGCATTCGACTTCCCCAGGATTTGATCGCGGATGATCTCCGCTGCCAGGACACTGTAGGTGATGCCATTTCCTCCGAAGCCGAGCGCGAACAGCGCCCGCGGGAACTCGGGAATTTCGCCTACATATGCCAGGCCGTCTTCGGTGACGCCGAAGGTGCCCGCCCAGCAGAAGGCTGGCTCCAATGTGAGGCTTGGGAACAGATGACGGAACTTGCGCTGCAGGGTCGCAGATTTTTTCGCGATCATGGCATCCCGTTTCTCCGGATCACGGAAGCCCTCGTCTTCACCGCCAACAAGGATGCGGTGATCGTCAGTGGTGCGAATGTAGAGATATGGGTCTGCCTTCTCCCAGATGAGGCAGTTGTCATGCCAGAGATGTTTGCCAGCACCCATGGGTTCACTCACCATGGCAAAGGTGCTGTGCAACTTCACGAGCTTGCGGTCGCTGAGTTGCTCAAACTCGTAACCGGTGGCGAACACGATGTGCTTCGCATTGATGGTCACGCCGCGGTCCGTCTTCACCTTGATCCGGTTTCCACTGACCCGATGGCCGAGGATCTCGGTGCGATCAAAAATGCGCAGTCCCATCTTTCCAGCCTTCTTGAGCAGCCGGTGCGTGAGGCGATACGCATCCACCTGGGCGCCGTCTAGCGAGTAGATGCCGCATGGGCGGGTGAAGTGCATGTTGCGCTTCACATCCGGACCGCTCCACCAATCCACGGTGATTCCCGCATCGGTGCGCGCCTGGAATTCCCGTCTCATGAATCCGGCATCACGGGCACGTTTCGCGAGGTACAGGCTTGGTTTCAGCGAGAAGCTGCAGCCGTCGTCGAGCTTCTGGGTGATGTCCCGCAGCTTGTAGATGGCGTCACGGCATGACTGGTAGCAGCGCTCTGCCGTTACCGCTCCGAAGCGCTCTTTGAGTTCCACGAGCGGCGTGTCGATTTCGTACTGAAGAAGAGCGGTGCTGGCGCATGTGCTGCCCCAGCCGATATCGCGTCTGTCGAGCACCACGGCGCTGATGCCTGCTTCCGCGAGATGATATCCCACCAGTGCTCCGGTAATCCCGCCGCCGACCACGACCACGTCACATTTCAGGTCCTTGTCCGGAGCTGGGAACACATTGAGAATGCCACTGCGAATGAGCCAGAATGCGTAAC
>JAEYUU010000614.1 GCA_023429545.1 Verrucomicrobiota bacterium | reverse complement strand
ACCATGACCTGGGCAAAGCCGTCGGTGGCTCCATCTGGATGGGTGGTGGAGTTCGCGAGCATGGTTTATCACCAGGAGCTCAATGCATTTACCAAGATATGGAAGCAGTACCCGAACTGGAAGCCAGTGGAGACGGAGAAGGACCAGGTGGGCATCCGGTTGTTTGGGCTGCGTCCTGCAGAGCAGTATGAAATCCGCGTCATGGGCGTGGATCGCGAAGGGAAAGTATCGAGACCTTCCAACACGGTGCTCACGAGCACATCGGACTCCTGGCGTGTGCCTGCGTGGGCCTGGCGCCTCATGATTGTAGGCGCGCTCGGCCTGGTGGGTTATGTCTTGTTTCGCGTGCGTCGCGGCGACTTCATGGTGGAGGCGTGAGCGCGGCGATCTCCTTGTGAGTGGGATGATGTGAATTGTGCGGTGCGAAGTTGCATGTGCGTGCCGGGTGCCCATGATGGGGAAGTTTTTGATCTCCGATGTCACCTCCACTGCGCTTCCAGCCACTCTACCAGCCGCGCGTCTGGGGAGGCAGACGGCTTGAAACCGTATTGGGTCGCGAACTTCCGGACGGCCAGCCCTATGGCGAGAGCTGGGAGCTCTGTGATCGCGCGGAATTTCAGAGCACGGTGGTGAGCGGAGCTTATGCCGGCCTTACCCTGCATGAGCTGTGGACGAAGCATCGCGAGGAAGTCTTCGGCCGGCGCTATGCTACTTATCCAGCGGCGCGCTTTCCCGTGCTGCTGAAGGTGCTTGACTGCGAGGACGTGCTCTCGTTGCAGGTGCATCCGCCGGCATCAATCGCTGCTGCACTGGGTGGAGAGCCAAAGACGGAATTGTGGTATGTCGCTGATGCAGGCGCCGAAGCGGCGATCTATGCAGGTCTGAAGCGGGGTGCCACCCGCGAAAAATTCGTACAGGCTCTGGCTGGTGGCACGGTGGCAGATCTGGTGCATCGGGTGCATCCGGAAAAGGGCCAGTTCATGTTTGTGGAAAGCGGGAGGCTGCATGCACTTGGAGCAGGCCTGCTGGTTTTCGAGATCCAGCAGAACAGTGACACCACGTATCGGGTTTTTGATTGGAACCGCCTTGGCCTGGACGGCAGGTCGCGTGAACTGCATGTGCAGGAGTCACTGGCATGCATCGACTTCGAGGATTTTGAGCCATCTCTTCAAACCCCGGCGGCGGATGGTTTCCTTGCCAGGTGCCCATGGTTCGATGTCCGCATTGCGGGTCTCCCGCAGGGACAGATGACGGCCATGAGTCATTCGGAGGACTTCGTATGCCTTGCGGTCGTTCGTGGAGATGTTGAAGTGGATGGGGCTAAGGCTGGCACCGGTGCCTTCATATTCGTGCCTCCTGGTGACGCCCAGCATTCGCGCTTGGTCGCAGCAACGTCTGATGCGGAATGGCTGGAGATCCGACTTCCCTGAAAATCATGAGCAGCTTTCGGCCACGACGCAGCGCATTTGTGCCATCGCGAAGGAGCGGCGCGTGCCTCCTGCTGTTACCAGTTCTCCTGGGGCTGGCCGGATGTGCTAAACCCGATAGGGAAGCACATCTCGTTCCACAGCGTCCTGCAACCGGGGAAAACCGGGAGCGGCCGTTGGTTTATCAAGCTGCCCGGCATCGGGTGGTGCGCGTGCGGGATGGGGACAGCCTCACTCTGTCTTCAGACCAGGTGCTGCATGAAGTGCGCCTGTCAGGCATCGATGCTCCAGAGTTGCGACAAGAGCAGGGTGCCGCCGCGAAGGAGGCGCTCAGCGCGCTCGTGCAGGGACGGGAAATAACCTTCCGCGATGCAGGGCAGGACCGGTATCATCGCAACCTCGTGCGTCTCTACGCCGACGGGATCGATGTGAACCTTGAACTGGTGCAGCGCGGTCTGGCGTGGTGGTATCGCTCCTATGGCAGCGAGCCGGACCTTGAGGCTGCTGAGCAGGAGGCAAGGAGGCTCCGCCGCGGTCTATGGTCGCGACCGAATCCCCAGCCTCCTTGGGAATGGAGACGTGCGAATGGCAGGCCAGACGTCCGGGCGGGAGGCTAGTGAGATACCTCACCGTTCTCGGATTGATCGCGTGACATACGTCGCAGTTCGTCGAATGCGAGTTTGCGATCCTCGTCTGTCACCCGGGAATGTCCGTGCCGCCTGGCTACTTCCGCTGCGCGTACTTCAATGGGATCCGGGCTGCCGGGATTGGGCACTGTGTCCCGCACGATGGGTTCTGCTTCCGTGGCACGCATGGTGTGAGTCGTTGTTGGAGTGGAAAGAGGTTGCCCGGGGCAGGCGACGAGCAGGGCTCATCACCGACCCCCAGGCAGAGGGGTGAGCAGGAAGGTGCTTACTTCTGCAGGCGTTTGATGTGTTCCAGGTGCCCCTCAATGGTGGGCAGGTTCTTGGAGGCAAAAGCCTTCACATCACCGTCTGTCGCATCCTCGGCGGCATTCTTGAAGTTCTTCACGGATTTCTCGTGACCGTCTTCAAGGGCTTTGAGGAAGTGCTTGTCGAACTCCTCGCCGCTGTACTTCTCCAGGTCCTTCATCGTTTCAGCGCCCTTCGGGTCCATGGCGGCGGACAGTTGTGCGCCCTTGTTGCCGGCAAGAGTCTTCAGTTCTGCGTTCAGGGCGGTGTGGTCCTTGATCATGGTTTCGGCAAGCGCCTTCACTTCCGCACGCGTGGCTTTTTGGGCGCCGAGTTCAGCGACCTTCACTTCCACCATGCCGCTGTCGGCGGCGGATTTCACAAATTTTTCATCGGCCGCCTTCAATGAACTGGCGGGATCCTTGGCATGCACCAGGAACGCGGCGGCGAGTGAGAGGCAGGCGACGGAGATTGCTTTGAGTTTCATGGATATCGAGTTGGTTTGGGGTTACCAAGGCGTATCGCGACCTTCCCGGGAAGTGGATGCGTCCGGGGAGGAACTGTTGCATTTAAGCCGGCGGCATGCTGCACGACTAGAAGCGCGCCGCCGTCATTCCTACGCGCCCTCGCTGCAGCATCACGTCACTCAAGGGGGAAGAGGGATCGTCGGAAGCGGGAGACGGTTCATCGAAGATGCGTCTCTCATCCCGCTCCATGGCAACGGAGGTGGGAGTTCCTGGAGCATCGTAGGTACTGCAGCTTGCGAAAACGAAGGGGGCGGTGAGAAGGAGGAGAAGTTTCATGAGGTTGGGATTTTTCTGGGAATCGGGATGCGCTCACTCACTGGATGGGAAAATGTCTGGACGTTCCTGCATCAAAGCCTGCAAAGACCCCAACGGTCAAGGATAGACCGTGCATAGGGCCAATCGTGCGATTTGCTGCGAAGTCAGAGATGCTTCCAAGGCATCTATGAGAAAGACACCCTACCGCGCCCCGAAAGGACATTCCGGTTCTTCCTTTGGCGCCCACCTCGCCACCGCAATCGTTAGCGGGGTGACGACAGCAGTGCTGGCCCGCAACTTCTTTGAGAGTGAGAAGAAGGTGACGCACCGGATCATCACGGACTACGGGGTGGAGAACCCCTCGTTTTGCAGAACCATCAGTTCCTTGCTGGGCACTCCGTTTGTGGGTGGCAATGACGTAAAAATCCTCAACAATGGGGACGAGATTTTTCCCGCCATGCTGGATGCCATCCGCAGGGCGAAGCATACGGTGACATTCGAGAACTTTGTGTTCACCAGCGGCCGTGTGACCCGGCAGTTCGCAGGCGCTTTTGCAGAGCGTGCCCTGTCTGGGGTTAAAGTGCATGTGCTGCAGGACGCCATGGGCTGCGATTGCATCCGTGGCGAGGAGTTTGATGTCATGCAACGGGCCGGCGTGGAGGTGGAAGTTTTCAGGTACTTCAATCTCCAGTTCAATGAACGTACCCACCGCAAATTGCTCATCATTGATGGCAAGCTCGGATTCATTGGCGGCGTGGGTATTTCAGATGACTGGGATGGTGATGCTGACAGGCCCGATCGCTGGCGGGATACGCAATATGTCGTCGAAGGGCCGGTGGTGGCCCAGATGCAGCAGGCCTTCATGGACAACTGGATACAGACGCGCGCTGCG
Source organism: Verrucomicrobiota bacterium (assembly GCA_023429545.1). Taxonomy (GTDB): domain Bacteria; phylum Verrucomicrobiota; class Verrucomicrobiia; order Verrucomicrobiales; family Verrucomicrobiaceae; genus Roseimicrobium. Next base: position 3,889 of record JAEYUU010000614.1, on the reverse strand, counting down.
GTGCTGCATGGGGATTTTTACTTTCCCAAACTCGAGAGAAAGAACGGCATGGAGTGCCAGGTGTTCAAGAGTTCCTCTTCAGAGGGTGCGGACAGTGCCCGGTTGCTCTTCCTCTTCGCCATTGCCGCCGCAAGACGCAGTATTCGAATCGGCAATGCGTACTACATCCCGGATGACCTGACCATCCAGACGCTCGTGGAGGCTCGTGCACGGAATGTGGATATCGAAGTCATCGTGCCCGGAGAGCACACGGATCAACATCTGGTGCGCAAGGTGGGACGCACACGCTGGAGGAAGATGATTGAAGCTGGCATCAAGTTCTATGAGTACCAGCCCTCGCGCTACCACTGCAAGTACATGGTTGTGGATGAATACCTCTCCTGCGTGGGATCCTCTAATCTGGACAACCGTTCCCTGCGATTGAATGAGGAGGCCAATCTGAACATTCTCGATCGTGGATTTGCCGCCGATCATCTGGAAATTTTTGAGCGGGACAAGGCCTGCTCACGGCGAATCAGCCTCGAGGAGTGGCGCGCGAGGCCCATCGGAGAGAAGATCGTCGGGCTGTTGGGGTGTGCTCTGCGGTCGCAGTTGTGACGCGGGCACTAGCAAATCCGCCACCAGTGGCAGGTGATCCGAGGCGATCCGGGACAGGGGGGAGCGGCACACCTGTACCGACTCCACCGTGATGCCGGGTGAGGTGAAAATGTAGTCCAGCCGGATCAGGGGCAATCGGGATGGGAACGTGGCTCGCGTGCGAAACATGCCCCCGTTCTTCTGAACATCCTGCAATTTTGCGGCGATTCTGCGGTACACACGCGAGCCCGGGATGTCATTGAGGTCTCCGCAGAGAATCACCGGCGGCGTGCAGGTGGGATGGGCCAGCCAGTCCGGACCCATTAGGGCGTCCACCTGATTGCGCCGCTCCTTGTTGCTCAAGCCCAGGTGAGTGTTTATCACGTGAATCTCCGCATCCTGCTTTTGCACGGAGATCCAGAGGGCGCCACGAGGTTCGAAGGCAAGTGGCGAAGCAGCCGTGGGCAGTTCCGCCCCCTTGATGAGTTGAAAGGGCCACGACGTGAGTATGGCATCGCCGTACTGTTCCTCCGGCAGAGGGAGCCAGGCAGGATGAAAGTGGCCCTTCATGCCAAGGTGCCCGGCGATGAGATTGGCCTGGTGGCTGCCGCCACTTCTTCGCCGCGCAACATCGAGCTCTTGCAAGGCCACGATGTCAGGATGGTATGTTCTAATGACGGACGCGATGCGTTCCGCGTCGAATTTCCCATCCGTGCCGGCGCATCCGTGGACATTGTAAGTCATGACCCGGAAGGGAACCGTGCCAGGGGTGCGGGAGGGGGCATTGCTCATACTGTTGTTTCGCAAATGGATGGAGACTGGACGCCAATGCACGCGGCATTGCCCGGGCAGTCGAATAAGAAGGCACAACACATCATCTCTCCATGAACACCAATCCCGCCCGTGCGCCCCTTGTAGCAACCAGCTCCGAAGAAGCCGCCACCATGATGGTGAGCGAAGGAGGACCGGTGCATGCGACTGAATCCACGGAAAGCGGCATGGTGGCTTGCTGCTCCTGGGCTGATCTTCGTGCCACAGTCAACCGGCATCCGCTGAGCACACTGGCGGTGGCATTCTCTGTGGGCTTCCTCGCTGGTCTGTGCACGACCCGCTAGCGCGAGCTCAGCCGGAAGTATCAGACGGTGGCTGGGCCGCTCCCGTGGCAACTGAACGTTCCGCAGGCCTCGGCTTTGCGAGAAACACGGCCACAGCGCGCGCCTGAATCTTGAACTTGTGTGCTTCACTCACGCGGGTCTTGCCCGGGAGCTCTGAGGTTGTCAGCCGCGGCGTCCAGAAACGCGCTCCAAAGGTAGGAGGCATCACGCAGAACAGATCCTCGTGATGCGCATTCATCAGGATGAAGACGGAATCGCTCACCCTGGGCCGACCCTGATCGTTGAGTTCATTGAGGCTGTTTCCCGGAAGCAGCATGCCAAAGCAGCGGATGAAGCCCGCGCTCCAGTCCTCATCGGACATCTCGCGTCCTGCGACATTCCACCAAATCACATCCTTGGGCAGGTTCTCTGCAGGCGGCTGTCCGGTAAGAAAGTTCTTTCGACGCAGCACCGGCTGCTCATTTCGGAGAGCGATGAGGGAGGTGACAAATTTGCGCAAATCCTCTGCGTCGCTGTTGTTGTCCCAAGGCAACCAGGAGATTTCATTGTCCTGGCAGTAGGCATTGTTGTTTCCCCTCTGGGTCCTCCAGCGTTCGTCGCCCGCGGTGATCATGGGTGCTCCCTGGGATAGGAGCAGGGTGGCCAGAAAATTCCGGACCTGGCGGCGGCGCAGCCGGTTGATGTCCGGATGATCCGTCTCGCCTTCCACGCCGCAGTTCCAGCTTGCATTGTTGTTGTCACCGTCACGATTGTCTTCGCCGTTGGCCTCGTTGTGCTTGTTGTCATAGCTCACCAGATCTCTCACGCAGAAGCCATCGTGCGAGGTGATGAAATTGATGCTCGCATGGGGATGTCGTCCGCTGTGGTCATACAAATCCGCGCTGCCGGACAGGCGGGCCGCCAGTTCGCCGGCGTGGCCCATGCCCTTCCAGAAAAGGCGCACCTCATCCCTGTAGCGCCCATTCCACTCCGCCCAGCCGGTGGGGAAATTGCCGACTTGATAGCCGCCCATGCTTACATCCCACGGCTCCGCGATGAGCTTTACCGTGGAAAGCACAGGGTCCTGGCCGATGGCGTCGAAGAATGAGCTGAGCTTGTTCCATCCATACAGTTCCCTGGCGAGGGCGCTCGCAAGATCGAAGCGGAATCCATCGACGTGCATCTCCGTCACCCAGTAGCGAAGGCTGTCCATGAGAAGTCGCAGTCCCGCCTGGTGCTGCATGGTGAGCGTGTTTCCACAACCGGTGAAGTCCTCGTAGTACCTCCGATTTTCCTGTGAGAGCCGGTAGTAGGAGGCGTTGTCGATGCCGCGATAGCATAGTGTGGGGCCGCACTGGTTCCCCTCTGCGGTGTGGTTGTAGACGACATCCAGAATGACCTCGATTCCCTCGGCATGCAGCCGCTTCACCATGCCTTTGAATTCGTGCATGGCCTGATGCGGATCCTTGACGGAGGCATAGGTTGGCTCGAACGCAAAGTACGAGAGGGTGTTGTACCCCCAGTAATTGGTGAGGCCCTTCTCAAGGAGATAGGAGTCATCGAGATGATGGTGCACCGGCAGCAGTTCCACCGCGGTGATGCCCAGGGCCTTGAAGTAATTCATGGCCTCATCCGAAGCCAGGCCGGCGTAGGTGCCGCGCAGGTGTTCAGGGATGGAGTTCAACTGCTGTGTAAATCCCTTCACGTGCAGTTCGTAGATGGTGGTCCGGTGCCACGGAGTCTGAGGCGGGCGATCATTGCCCCAGTCGAATCCGGTATTGAGGACGACACTCAGCGGCGCAAAGGGGGCGGAGTTCCTCTCATCAAAGCTGAGATCCAGCGACTCATGTCCGGTGGTATAGCCGAAAAGCTCAGGGCTCCACTGGGTGAGGACTCTACCCATGCCCCGGCCGTATGGATCGATGACCACCTTGTTGGGGTTGAAGCGATGACCGTGCTCCGGCTCATATGGTCCATGCACACGGAATCCATACTTCTGGCCGGGTTTGATGTCTGGAACGAATCCGTGCCAGACCTGGTTGGTGCATTCCGGAAGGATCACCCGGGTCTCTGTTCCGGCCTCATCATCGGCGAAGAGGCAGAGTTCCACTTTGGTGGCATTTGCAGAAAAGAGCGCAAAATTCACGCCGTCTTGCTCAATGGAGGGACCGAGGGGGACTGGTTTGCCTGGACGGACAGTGATGTTGTCACTCATGGAT
>JAEYUU010000611.1 GCA_023429545.1 Verrucomicrobiota bacterium | reverse complement strand
GTTTACACCTTCGCCGCGCACGCATCAAGGTAGTCCTTTGCCCGGACAATCTCCGCCGTGGTCTCCTGGGCTGTTGGCAGAATGGGAATGCCGCGAGGCGTGGGATGCATGAAGATTTCCGTGAATCCCTGGAATTTGATGTCTTTCAGCGCCTTCACCAGCGGCACAAAGTCCATCTTTCCGCGGCCGGGCATCTGCTGGAGTTCCTCGTCCTTGGGCATGGGTTTCATGCAGCCCATGCCATACTGCCAGGCCAGCAGAATGGAGAGCTTGCTGCCGAGGGTGCGGATGAGTCCAGCCAGCAACTCGGGATCCTGCGGCAGATGGTACGGAGCTAGATCGATGCCCAGCGGAAGGTCTCCGCAGAACTCGGCCAGCCACTTGATGGAATCCGGCGACTCGATGAGATTCTTGCCGTGGTTCTCGATGGCGATGGTGATGCCGTGCTCACCGGCCTTCACCAGGTGGGGCTTCAGTTCCTCGGAGAACGCTTTCACCGCCTTCTTGAGTTCCTCACCAGTCAGTCCCGCTTTTCCCTTGCCTCCGGTGACGATGATGCTGCCGCCGAATTTCTTCACGACGGCGAACTCGTCCTGCAGGTTGAAGGGTCCGAGGTCATAGCGCGTGCTCACCTCCAGTTTCACACCGTGCTGCTCGAGCAGGGCCGCCACCTTGTCATGGCCCAACTCGTCCATCTGCTCACGCTGGGAACCGTGCTTGCGAGGCCATACATCGAGATGTTTCGCGCCAGTCTTGGGCGTTTCCGCGATGACTACGTCGAGGGACAGTTCTCCATACATCGCGGAACCCATGAGGTATTTCAGCTTGAAGGCTGGGTCGGCGGCCCTGGCCTGTGGCAGGGCGAGACTGGCTACTGCGGCGGCGGCAGTGCGCTTCAAGAGCTGGCGGCGATTCAGGGATATCATGGTGAGACGCACCTAAACGCGCCGAGCACGCGCGTCCCTTTCCTTCGATTTGCCGTAAATCAAAAAAAGCGTTGGTCGACCCACGCAGGCGCGATCATAAAATTACCAAAACCACCGTCCGCCTCTCCGCTTGCACACATCCGCACTGCCCTCATAATAATTCAGCAGTCCTTCGGGGAAACCTGACTATGAGAAGCCTTTTGACCGCCACACCCCTGACGCTGTTTCTTGCCATGGTCATGCCGGAGGCGGCTGCACTCCGCGCTGGCGAGACCCCCGTCATCCCCAAAGCCGAGGCTGTTCCCGAGTCCACCCTTCCTCCGGCCGGGCCCCCGGTGGTGGAGACACGCCGAGCCATCGTGGCGCTGCCCAATCAGGAGAAAGCGCCGGGAGTCTATGAGGCGGTGGTGGCTGGCGACGCCGAACTGGTGGACAAGCTCCTGCAGTCCGGCATGCCCGCCCAAGTGGTGACTCCCGCAGGCGACACTCCTCTTTGCCTCGCTTTGCGCCAGGGCAGGGCAGACATCGCCATCAATATCGTCCTCCACGGGGCCGACCCGAACACGCCGGGCTTGGGCAAGCACACCCCGGTGGCCCTCGCTTCCCTGCGCCGGCACCCCACCCTGCTGCAAGTCATGTTGGAGGCAGGGGGCGATCCCAACAAGCCCTTCGGCAGCCCGGTGCGCAGTGACTTTCTCGCTCTGGTGCCAGACGGGTACCTCAAGTCCGAAATGAAGCGGGAGCACAAGGTCACGCCTCTCATGGCAGCTTCCGCCCGTGGCGATGTGGAGGCAGTAACGCTTCTACTCAAGCATGGCGCGGACAAAGGAGTGGCCACCCAGCCACGCTACCGCTACGCCCTGAACTTCGCCGCTGACCGCCGTTACCTGTACGTGATGCGCCTGCTTCTGGGTCGTAGCCCGGAGACTGAGCCGCACATTCTCATTACGATCAATCTCAGGGACCAGAAAGCCCGGCTCGAGGTCGAGGGCAAGCTCATGCTGGAGACGAAGATCTCCACTGGACGACGCGGCTACGAGACGCCCGCGGGCCGCTACGTCATCACCAACAAGTACAAGGACTGGACCTCCACCATCTACAAGGTGCCCATGCCTTATTTCCTCCGTTTGAATTGCGGCGCCATCGGCCTGCACAGCGGCTATGTCACCGGACGCCCCGCCTCCCATGGTTGCATCCGGCTGCCGCATGAGATGGCCAAGAAGTTCTTCGCCATGACGACGGTGGGAGACGAGGTGATCATTGAACACTAGGAGTCTCATGGCGACAGTTTCAGCCGAAACATCTCCATGAAGCACGTCACACCCTTCCAGCGTATCCGGGACTACCTGGCGAGGCAGGGCCTGCTGGAAATGGGCATGCTGCTGGCCATGCTCGGCCTTGTGGGGAGCGTCTGGGCCTTCTCCGAGGTGGCAGATGAGGTCATGGAGGCCGAGACGGACCACTTCGACGCCGTCATCCTGCGGGCATTCCGTCAGCCAGGCGACTTGGGGACGGGCATCGGTCCGAAATGGATGCCTGCGTCAATGGGCGATCTGACCGCGCTGGGCGGGTGGACGGTACTGACACTGATGGTGATCATTGTGCTCGCCTTCCTGCTCCTGCAAAAGAAGTGGGCCTCAGCCATCCTCGTGCTGTGCGCATCGGCGGGAGGGGCAGTGCTGAGCGGAGTGTTGAAGACCTTTTTCCAGCGGCAGCGCCCCTCCGTGGTGCCTCACCTCACGGAAGTGACCAGCCTCAGCTTCCCCAGCGGGCACTCCATGGCCGCAGCCGTAATTTTTCTCACCTTGGGAGCACTGCTGGCGCGCACCACGAAGGATCGCAAGGTGAAGGCCTTCTTCCTCCTTACCGCGCTATTCCTCACGGTGCTGGTGGGCACCACGCGGGTGTACCTGGGGGTGCACTACCCCACCGATGTGCTCGCAGGATGGTGCGCTGGCACCACCTGGGCACTCCTCTGCGTGATGGTGGCCCGCTGGCTCCAGAAGAAGCATGTGGTAGAGCCACCCAACGAG
>JAEYUU010000589.1 GCA_023429545.1 Verrucomicrobiota bacterium | reverse complement strand
GCACGACCGGCGCGCTCCGGCGACACCACCCCGCTGAGCTCGGGCAACGAAGGTGCTGAACCATCTTCGCCCCCGGTATCGCCGACCATCCAATGGGGAAAACTTTGGATGGTGCTCGTCGCATGGGGCTGCCTGGTGGTGGGGCTTGCGGTTATGATCCTGTTCCCGGGATCCTACGCGGCGTGCCTTCCCCTGTTCCTGATTGCCGTACTCCTGGCGGTGACAGCCATGACGCGGCACCTGATCCTGCATGGCTCGCTCGTGCTTGCAGCGCTGTACCTTTCCGTGGCCGTTGTGTGGCTCGTGCAGCAGTCAGGAAGTGATGCTGAGTCTCGCGATGCCATGAACGTGGCGGAAGCTGCACCCCCGGCGGATGCAGCAGTTCTTCCCTCGGCAACGCTTGCCCGGTCCCCTGAAGCCCCAGTCGGAAGATGGGCCCCACCCTCGGTCTGGCAGCAGGTCAAACCAGAGGACAAAACACTGCTGCCCACCCCGGCACCCCAGCCTCCGCCCCCGGCGCCATCCAGTGCAGACGCGACACCACCACCTGCGATGCTGTTGCCGGACATGCCTCCCCTTCCCCCCAAGGCGGATGATGCGCTGATTGCCTACCGGGCCCGCTTGAGCCACGCGGACCACCTTGACCAAAATGGAGTGGATCTGAGGAATGCGGCCAGCACCACCTTCGGCGAAATCCTCCTGCAGGAACGGCTCCATGTGCATCAGAAAGGGAGGCGGGATCCGGAAGACACCGTGGATGCGGAGTTTGGTTCCTTTGCGTTTCAGGACTACCGTGCGCTCTTCGAGCGCAAACCGCTGAAACTGCCGCCCAATGTCCTGCTGTTCCAGCTCCTGAAGGACGATGTGATCGTGGACGTGCAGGTCTTTGCGGAATTCATTCGGGTGAATCTGGTATCTGCTCAGTAGCAGCCGTGCAAGCTGCGGATATCCGCCGCCATACATGGGGTGATGGGTCCCTCAATTCGGGCTCCTCGCGCACCCCAGCCCGAGGAATCTGCGATACCTCCCGGCCGCTTTCTCAGCAGCCCTTGAATCGGCCGATGTGAGTTCGCCAAAAGGCATGAAGGAAACCTCGACGCTCGTCGCCTTCAGTACACGCCTCCAGAGTCCCGTCACCTGTCCTTTGCGCACCAAGGTGGGCATGAACATGCCATTGCCCCCGGGCACAATTTTATCCAGATGTTCCTTGGGCACGACAGCGCTCCGGTCTTTGTAGCCCAGCAGAAATTCGTCGAAGCCTGGTAGCAGGTGGACGGCGTTGCTCTTGGGTGACGCCGTCCTGGCGAGAGACTCTGGCATCCAGTACTCCACCCCTTGGCCCGACTCCTTGACTAGTTCGCCGGAAATCGCCTCCAAACCTTTTCTGCCCTCCGTGATCTTCAGTCCGGTCCATCCTGCAAAATCCGTGAGAGTTGCCGGACCATGGCTCGTGAAATAGCGTCGCGCGATTTCGACAATGGCATCGTCGCGATCCAACTGACACGTTTCAGGCAACCACTCATCCAGCAATACAAAGGTGAACTGCTTCCCTTCACGGGGACCGAAGCAAAGCACGCCCTCCTGTGCGAGCTTAGATAAGATGTGGATGCCGCGCTGACCGGTGGGCTTGATGCCATTGCGCTCCAACGCGGAGAACAAATGCTCGCGCGTCCGTACCTGCCCGCCTTTCAGGGCACGCACCAGCACCTTCGTGCTGCGCCTGAAGACAGCGTCATCCAGCTCAAGCTGCCGATGACGCCCCGCACTTCCCGCGACGACGCGCGGTGTCAGGAGCTTGAGCATCCACCGTACATCTGCTGCTGCAACAAAGTGCAATGTGCCACGCATCGGCCATGTGCGCACGAGGCTCCTGTCCGCAATCGCCTTCTCCACATCAACCTCGGTCGCGTCGGTAAGCCGAAGGCCAATCGACCACAAGGCTCCAAGGTAATCCTGCGCCTGCATGGCGCCGAGAGCTGCCACCACCGTCGCCGGAGTGCTGCCGCGCGGCGTGGAGATTCCCTGCGCAGCAAGTCGGAGCGGTCCTATCTCGCGCGCTTTCATGCAACCTCTCCCCTACCAGTTCCGCCAGTCGAATTCATGGCCGAGGTTGTCATCGGTGATGATCTCCGCGTCACCCGCGCGAGCTTCCACACGAGCCCGGTTCTGCCAGCGCCAATGATGCGCGCGTTCCCATGGGCCCTCGTAGTCCGGGAAGGCAGCACACTTCTCCAGGTCGTCTCGACCCTGTGCGGTGCCGAGGTCGAACACCGGCACGTCATCCATGCGCCAGCGCTCCAGCAGGCTGCGCCAGCGGGCCTTGTCCATCACAAGCGGAGCGCTGCTGCCCACGAAGAAATTCATGAGCGTGATGCCCTCGGGAAACACCACGAGACCCGTCTTCGCAGAGCGCAAGGATTCGGTGGTGTTCCAGGCGACAATGCCGCCCTCATCCAAATGCGACTTCGCGAGCTCGAGAAATTCACGCGAGAGCAATGCGGACGCGAACTCACGCCAGTGATGCGTAGTATTCATCACGATGAGGTCAAATCGCTGGGTGGGATTGCGCTTCAGCCAGCGGCGGCCGTCATCGATGACCAGCTTCACTCTGGGAT
>JAEYUU010000585.1 GCA_023429545.1 Verrucomicrobiota bacterium | reverse complement strand
GTGGAGACGCTTGATGTGGCGGTGCTCGACCTGACCCTGCCTGACGGGATGGCGACGGACATCATCGAGGGGTGGCAGTCTCACCTGAGAGACGGGTTGAAGGTCCTGGTGTTCAGCAGCTATGAGGCGGAGGAAGTGGCCCCGGCCCTTCTCGGTCTGGGAATACACGAGTATGTGAACAAGGAACGCGGCATGAAGCCCTTGATTCAGGCCATCCAGGCCGTTGTTCAAGGCGCCAGCGGAAAAAAAGAAGTGCAAATAAACGCCTCTGGCAGCAACATTGCGGAGGGCGCGCTGTAATCGCTCCCCCGGGGAATCCCACTTCCATCTTTTCATCATCCCCAACCATGGAAAGCCTGGTCATCCGACGTACAGCTAACGGTATCGTAACAGAGCCGCCGCGTCAGGAATTGGGCTGGGTGCAGGGGGTGTTTGATTGTCTGGGTGACGCCATCTTCATCCATGACGCCTCCACGGGCGCCATCCTTCACGCGAACCGGCGGGCGTGCGAGCTCTACGGCTACAGCCCAGCGGAACTTTCCCGCTGCAGTGTGTCGGACATCAGCTCCAATATTCCTCCCTACAGCCAGGATGACGCCATGCGCTGGATGCAGCGCACCTTCAACGACGGCATGCAGCTCTTTGAGTGGCAGGCGAAGGCGAGATCCGGTTCATTGTTCTGGGTGGAGGTTCACATGAGTCAGGCGGTGCTGGAAGGTAATGTCCGCCTTGTGGTCTCGGTGCGGGACATTTCGCGACGCAAGCTCGCCGAGCAGGCGCTGCGCCAGAGTGAAGAGCGTTTCCGTCTATTGCTGAGCAGCAGCCGGGATCCTGTCTACTGCCTGAACCTGCAGAGCCTCACCTATGACTATCTCAGTCCTGCCGTGGAGCAGATGCTGGGGCTCTCCATGGCAGAGATGATGGATGGCGGCCTGCGCCTCTTCGTCTCCCGCATTCACCCCGATGACGTGGATGCGCACTGTGCACGGCTGGACCGCCTGGTGCTCGAGGCGTCCGAGGACAGGTACAAGCCGGTGGTCGAGTACCGTTTCCTGAACCGTAACACGGGATTCCGCTGGATGAGCGACAGTTGCTCCGTGGTGCGAGACGCCGAGGGGAGGCCCTCTGCCATCATCGGGAACATCCGTGACGTGACCTCGCGCCGCGAGCATGAGGAGGCGCTGCAGAAAGCGCACGCGGCCTTGCTCTTCCACCTGGAGAGCAGCTCGCTGGCACTGGTGGAGACGGATGGTGAGTTCCGCATCAAGAGCTGGTCCTCCCAGGCGGAGAAGATTTTCGGATGGCGGGCGGATGAGGTGAGGGGACGGCTGATGTCCGAGTTTGATTTCCTCCATCCGGAAGATGAGCCCATGGTCACGGCCAGCATCCGGCGGCTGCAGGAGCGCACGGAGTCCCGCAATAGCTGCATCAACCGGAACCTGCGCAAGGACGGACGCGTGAGAATCTGCGAGTGGCACAATTCCGCCATTCTCGATGAGAAGGGCGAGCTCCTCTCCATCCTCTCGCTGGCAACAGACATCACCAATGAACGAAGAATTGAGGACGCGTTGCGGGCCATGGCCCAGGGGGTCGCCGGTTCCAGTGACGAGGCGTTCTTCCAGTTCCTCTGCCTGAATCTGGCGCGCATCCTGGAGACGAAATTTGCCTGTGTGGCCATGCTCGTGCCGGAGCGCGATCGGATGGCGCGGACCTTGGGCTTCGCCGGCAATGGAGCGGTGCTGGACAACATCACCTACTCGCTCGTCGGCACGCCCTGCCACAAGGCGTTCGACGGCGAGGTCTGCTTTTTTGCCTCGGGTGTGCAGCGGCAGTTCCCGGATGACATCTACTTCCAGGAGCAAGGCATCGTCAGCTACATCGGAGTGCCGTTGCACAGCGGAGACGGGCGGACCATCGGCATTCTCTCGGCATACAGCGACCGGCCGATGGAGCAGATTGAGCAGTTCCAGACCATCTTCCAGATTTTTGCTGCGCGAGCCGCCGCTGCACTCGAACGGCATCTTGCCGAGAGCGCCCTGCGCACCAGTGAGGAGCGCTATGCCCTTGCCGCCAGCGCTTCCGCCGCAGGGGTGTGGGACTGGGACATGGTATCCGGAGCGGTGTACTACTCGCCACGATTCCGTGAGATGACTGGATACAGCCAGGACGAACTGCCCAACACGGTCTACGCCTGGGAGAGGCGCATTCATCCTGATGATCTTCCCCTTGTTCGTGAGGCAATGGAGAGACACCTGCATTTGAAGGAGCCCTACCGGGTGGACTACCGCTTCCTGACCAAGAGGGACGGTTACCACTGGTTCTCCGCGCGCGGGCAGGCTATCTGGAATGCCGATGGAGATCCCTGCCGCATGGCGGGCTCCCACCTGGACATTCACGATCTCAAGATGTCCGAGGAGCGCGTCAGGCGGCTCAACCGGCTTTACGCCGTGGCCAGCGGCATCAATGATGTCATGGTCAGGGTGCGCGAGCCGCAGCGGGTGTATGAAGCTGCCGCGCAGATTGCCGTGGACACCGGCATGCTCAAAATGGCTTGGGTCGCCCTCCATGATCCTGTCACAGGCCGACTTGCGGCCGTGGCCAAAGCCGGTCATGACAACGGCTACGTGGATCTGGTATCGAAAACGCCCCTGATCTTTGAAGAGGGGCTTGGCGTTTGCGGGGAGGCCCTGCGCACCGGCCAGAGCGCCGTTTGCAACGACGTCAGCGAGGACGAGACCACCGCTTTCAGGAAAGAGGCCGTGGCGCGGGGCTACCGCTCCAGCGCCGCCTTCCCTCTCAGACTCGCCAGCAAGTGCATCGGCTGCCTGGTGCTCTACGCGGATGAACCGCACTTCTTCAAAAGCGAAGAGATGCGCGTGCTCAACGTGCTCTCTGAAAACCTGTCGTTTGCCATCGAATCCGCAGAGAAGGAAAAGGCGCGTTTGAGGGCGGTGGATGCGCTGGCGGAAAATGAGCGCATGCTTTCCACGTTGCTGAGCAATCTCCCCGGTGCGGCGTTCCGCTGTCGGACGGACAATGCGAGGACCCTTGAGTTCATCAGTGAAGGGTGCAAGGAACTGAGCGGCTTTGAGCCCTCAGATCTCATTGGCAACAGCCAGGTCAGCTTTGCCAGCCTGATGCATCCGGAGGATTTCGTTGCCGTGCAGAGCGCCATACACGAGGCGCTCGCCGCAGGCCGGACGTATGAAGCCACCTACCGCATCCATGGCAAGGACGGCAAGGAACGGTGGATCTGGGAACGCGGACAGGGCATTTTCTCGGAGATCGGGCAGGCGGATTTCCTGGAGGGCTTTATCACGGACGTCACTGAAAAACGCCAGCTTGAGTCCCAGTTCCTCCGCGCCCAGCGCATGGAGAGCATCGGTACGCTGGCGGGTGGCATCGCCCATGACCTCAACAACATCCTGGCGCCCATCATGATGGCGCTAAGCATCCTGAAGCTCAAGCTGAACGCGCCGCGGGACAAGGAGATGCTCAAGACCCTTGAGGCCAACACCAATCGTGGAGCGGATATGGTGCAGCAGATCCTGAGCTTCGCCCGTGGGGTGGAGGGCCGCAACATGCACCTGCGCCCGCGAAACATCGTCAAGGAAATCGAACGCATCGTCAAAGAGACCTTCCCGAAATCCATCGAGTTCAAGGTGGCGTATGCGGATGACCTCTTGGAACTGAACGGCGACCCCACCCAGCTGCACCAGATGCTGCTCAACCTGTGCGTGAATGCCCGGGATGCCATGCCCAATGGGGGCACCCTGAGCATCGCGCTTCGCAACAGCGTGATAGATGGACGCTCCACCCGGGTCCACCCGGAGGCGAAGTGCGGTCCGTGCGTGGTTTTTGAAGTCCAAGATACAGGCACGGGCATTCCCCTGGAGATCCGGGATCGTATTTTCGAGCCCTTCTTTACCACCAAGGAGTTTGGCAAAGGCACAGGTTTGGGCCTCTCCACG
>JAEYUU010000504.1 GCA_023429545.1 Verrucomicrobiota bacterium | reverse complement strand
GTACAAGGAAGAAGGCAATATTGCCGTTTTCCTTGAGCGAATGGTGCCTGTGCTGATGCGGGTGGCGCCGGCGTATGAGATCATTTTCTGCCTGGATCCCAGTCCTGATCGAACAGAGGAGATCATTCTGGAGCATCGGGCCAAGGATGAGCGTGTGAAGCTGTTGCGTTTTTCACGACGCGTGGGACAGCCGATGGCCACGCTGGCCGGCCTGAGCTACTCATGCGGCGATGTGGCCATTCCCATTGACGTGGATCTGCAGGACCCGCCCGAATTAATCGAGCAGATGGTGGCAAAGTGGAGGGAGGGATATGATGTGGTAATCCCACAGCGGGTGAGCCGCACTGGCGAGACATGGATCAAGAAGGTGGTCTCCCATGTTGGCTACCGTGTGATCAACCGCATTGCCGACGTGGAGATTCCCCCCAATACCGGGGACTTCAGGCTCCTTAGCCGCCGGGTGGTAAAGGAAGTGGTGCGTCTCAGGGAATGCCATGGGTTTTTGCGTGGTATGGTGGCGCTGGTGGGATTCAAGCAGACTACGATTCCCTTTGAGCGGCCGCCACGGCATGCTGGTCCCGGCAACTACAACCGGTTCCTGGGTTCGTTGCGGATAGGATTCAATGGCATCTTCTGCTTTTCCAACTATGCGCTGGGGCTGAGCACATGGCTGGGCTTCCTCACGGCGGGATTTTCACTGTTGCTCACCGCCATCTATTTCCTCCTGAAGCTGCTGGGCAAGGAGATCATCTGGGGGAATCCCACCATGGTCATCCTGATCACTTTTCTGGGAGGAGTGCAGTTGATCACCACCGGCATTCTCGGAGAATACATCGGACGCATCTATGAAGAGGTGAAGCAGCGCCCGAAATTCATTGTGGATCGTGTGGAGGGAGCGGAACCACAGCGGGATGCGTGATGAACTCCGGACGATTGCAGGATTTTGCCTGGCCCAAGCCTGCCGGCAAAAAAAACGTGCCAACGTGGAAGGGACGAGGATTTGACGATGGCTCCGGAAAACTCGAGCCAGTGCTGTACTTCAATCCACCAAGCAGTGGCTGGAGTGATGAACTTACGCACTTTCACGAGGAAAATGCAGGGGAGACACACCCCATTGATGTAGCGTCGCGAAAACTGGCGCTGGCAAGCCTGCGGCAGCTTCCGAGGATCGAGCCCGGTCCCATGGTGCTGGATGCGGGATGTTCGTCAGGCCACTTGATTGATGTGGTGGTGCGCGAAATGCCTGAAGTCCAGATCATTGGATCTGATTTCATTGTTTCACCCCTGCTGGAAGTCGCTGCCCGGCACCCCACGGTGCCACTGCTGCAGTTCGACCTGCGCGCGTGTCCGCTGCCTGCGGACTCGATCGATGCTGTGGTGCTGCTCAACGTACTGGAACATATTGATGACGATGTGAAGGCACTTCATGAAGTGTCGCGCATCCTCAAGCCGGGCGGCCTGGCTCACATCGAAGTGCCTGCGAATCCGGATTGCTACGACATCTATGATGAGCACCTCATGCATCACCGACGTTACCGGCTGAATGAATTGCTGCAGAAAGCAGAATCCGCCGGACTCGAAAAAATCTCGGCCACCCACCTGGGATTCCTGCTCTATCCAGCATTTCTTCATGCAAAACGCAAGGGCCGGAAGCTGCTGTCCCTGCCCGCCGAAGAAAAGGCAAAGATCGTGGCGGATCAGATCCGGCAGACCCGTGGCAATGTCCTGTTCAAATGGATTATGGGAGTGGAACTGGCCATCGGCTCGTTGTTTTCCTTCCCGTACGGCATCCGCTGTGTGGCTTTGTTCAGGAAGAAGTAGGTTTGAGAGGACTGTCGGCACGGTTCCTGTCGAGTCTTTTACTCACCCGATGGATTTTCACGGCAACATTTAAAGTGCGAAGGCGGTGGCAAAGAATCTCGACTGGCGGATGACGCCGATTCAGGTCGGCAAACGCGTGAATCAAAAGCCACACCAAGTTCCTTCGTAAGTTGCCGGAGGCATCAAAGAAGGGACATGTTCGGGCTTGCCGAAGGCGGCATTTGCGATTCCTGATGCATCAAGAATGACGAAGATTTTTGTTACCGGTGTGGCCGGCTTCATTGGCAGCAACCTCGCTGATCGGTTGCTGTCGGAGGGTTGTGAGGTCGCAGGGTGGGATGACTTCTCCACCGGCCAGGCACGGTTTCTTGAACATGCCGGCAAGCACCCGCGATTTGAACTGAAACGCGGGGATAATCTCGATTTGGAAGCGCTCACGGCGGCGATGCAGGGATGTGACATGGTGGTGCATCTGGCGGCGAATGCCGATGTGCGCTTCGGCCTGCAACATCCTGGGAAGGATCTGCAGCAGAATACCATTGCCACCTTCAATGTGCTGGAGGCGATGCGGGCGAATGGCATCAAGAAGATTGCGTTCTCCTCCACCGGCTCTGTGTACGGCGAGGCGGTGGTGATTCCCACACCGGAGGATGCGGCATTCCCCGTGCAGACCTCGCTGTACGGCGCTTCAAAAGTGGCGGGCGAAAATTTGATCCAGGCGTACTGCGAGGGGTTCGGATTCGAGGGTTACATCTTCCGCTTTGTGTCCATTTTGGGAGAACGCTACACTCACGGGCATGTGTTTGACTTCTACGGCCAGCTTCTTGCCCATCCGGAAAGGCTTAGAGTGCTGGGCGACGGCACTCAGCGGAAGTCCTATCTGCATGTGAGCGACTGCATCGAAGCCATCCTGCATGTGACACGGGCGGACCTTGCACGGCAGGAGAAGCATCGTGTGTGTGTGTTCAACCTCGGCACCCCGGAGTATTGCCGGGTCACGGATTCGATCGGATGGATCTGCCGGCATCTGGGGCTGACTCCCAAGATGGACTTTACCGGCGGGGATCGCGGCTGGGTGGGGGACAACCCGTTCATCTTCCTAGATACCACCAGGATCCAGTCCACCGGGTGGCGCGCGAAGTACACGATCGAGCAGGGCATCATCTCGACCTTGAACTGGTTGCAGGAGAATGCGTGGGTACTGGAAGCTCGATCCGTGGATGAGTCGGAGGGGGCCAAAGCATGAACATCACAGTGCTCGGTCTCTGGCACTTGGGAAGCGTGACGGCCGCCTGCTGTGCGGAGCATTTCCGCGTGACCGGGCTCGACTTCGATGAAGCGTTGATCGAAGGCCTGGCAAAAGGAAAGGCGCCGATCATGGAGCCGGGCCTGGATGCCCTGCTGCAGGATGGCATACGCTCCGGCAGGCTTGATTTCAGCACCGATGCAAAACTGGCATGTGCCGATGCGGATATTTTGTGGATATGTGATGATACACCGGTGGACGCCGATGACGTGGCGGACACCGCCTATGTGCTTGGGCGCGTGAGGCGGGGCGCCCGGCACCTGCGCGCGGGGGCGGTTCTGGTGGTGTCCTCCCAGATGCCTGTGGGCACCTGCGGAATTCTGCAAAAGGAGTTCCCCGACCTGCACGTGGCATGCTGCCCGGAGAACCTGAGGCTGGGGAAAGCGCTTGAGGTCTTCCGCAATCCAGAACGGATTGTGCTGGGAGTGCGGGATGCCGCGACGCAGGCGCGGCTGGAGCCTGTGTTTGCCAAGTGGACGCAGGAACTGCTCTGGATGAGTCCGGAATCCGCAGAGATGACCAAGCACGGCATCAATTCCTTCCTGGCCATGTCTGTCGCCTTCATGAACGAGCTGGCAAGAGTTTGCGAACGGACGGGCGCCGATGCGCGGGAGGTGGAACGGGGACTCAAGAGTGAGGGACGGATCGGCCCCCGGGCCTTCCTGAGAGCTGGCGGCGCGTTTGCGGGTGGTACGCTCGCCCGTGATGTGGTGGCGCTGACCAGGGTGGCAGCAGAGCATTCAGAAACCCTGCGGCTCATTCCGGGCATCAAGGAAAGCAATGACCAGCACAAGCTGTGGGCGCTGGAACGTCTGAAAGCTGAGCTGGGCGGCCTGGATGGGAAACCCATCGCGGTACTCGGGCTCACCTACAAACCGGGAACCGACACGTTGAGGAGAAGCCTGGCCGTGGAGTTGTGTCATGTGCTTCTCAAGGAAGGCGCGGACGTGCGTGCCTATGACCCCGCAATCAGGTCGCAGCCTTCCGAGATTGGGAAAGCGGTATGGCATGGCGACATGGGAGAAGCGATCGCTGGCGCCGATGCGGCTGTAATTTGCACAGGCTGGCCGGAGATTCGAGAAGCAGACTGGGCAATGCTTCTTGGCAAGATGCGCCGCCCGCTTATTCTCGACGCGGACGGATTCATCACGCCGCCACCGGACGCACGGTACCTCAGCGTGGGCCGGCCTGCGTGACGCGCCCGCTCCTTGATCTGCAAAAACCTTCATGAAGCTTCACCAGCAAAACGCGATCATCACCGGAGGCACCCAGGGACTTGGGCAGGCCATTGTGGGGGAGTTCCTCAGGGAAGGCGCGAATGTGCTCCTTTGTTCGCGCAACGCGAATGACGCGACTTCCCTGGCTGCGGAACTGCGGAAGGGCCTCCCCTCCAGTCAGAAGGTGGTGGGGATGGGTGCGGATGTCTCTTCAGAGATGGATGTGAAACGCCTCTTCCAGACTGCAGCAGCCGAACTGGGCGAGCTCCACATCCTGGTAAACAACGCGGGTATCTATGGCCCCAAGGGCCCCAGCGAGGAAGTGGAGTGGGAGGAGTGGAAGCGTGCGATGGAGATTAATCTGTATGGCACCATGCTGCCCTGCCGCGCCGCGATTCCCGTCTTCAAATCCGCCGGACGCGGCAAGATTGTGAACCTCTCCGGTGGTGGTGCGACGAATCCCCTGCCGCGCTTCTCCGCGTATGCCGCAGGCAAGGCCGCTGTGGTACGGCTTACAGAGACGCTTGCCCTGGAACTCGCGCCGTTTCACATCGATGTGAATGCCGTGGCACCCGGTGCCCTGAATACGCGCCTCCTGGATGAGGTGCTGGAGGCGGGGCCGGAGACCGTGGGCGCGGCCTTTTACGAGAAGGCACAACAGCAGGCAGCCAAGGGAGGCGTGCCATTGCAAAAGGGCGCCAGCTTGTGTGTCTATCTCGCCTCGCGTGCGAGCGACGGGGTCACCGGGAAGCTCATCAGCGCCCAGTGGGATCCATGGGATACGCTGCACGAGCGATTGGGCGAAATCTCCGGGAACGACATCTACACGCTGCGGCGCATTGTGCCGGCGGATCGTGGACTTTCATGGGGTGACTGATCGGAGGGAATGATGAAGCAGATTCGATATGCCATCGTAGGATGCGGCCTGATTGGCCGGAAACGGCTGGGCTGCCTGCAGAAGGGACAGCTTGCCATCGCCTGCGACGTGCAGCGCGAGCGGGCGGAGCAGCTCATTGTGCAGGGCGGCAGCGGCCGGGTGGTGACTGACTACCGTGAGGCGGTGGCATCTCCGGAAGTGGATGCCGTGATCGTAAGCACGCTGAATGCACAGCTTGCACCGATCACCCTTGAAGCCATTCGCGCGGGCAAGCATGTGCTGGTGGAGAAGCCGGGTGCGATCTCTCTGGAGGAGGCCGAGGCGCTGATCGCAGCAGAGAAGGAGAAGTGCGTGGCAGTGCGCGTGGGGTTCAACCACCGTTACCATCCCGCGCTGCAGCGGGCCCGTGCTCTGGTGGATGCCGGGAAATGTGGTCCGCTGATGTTTGTGCGCGGGCGCTACGGCCACGGAGGCAGGGTGGGATATGATCGGGAGTGGCGCGCGGATCCCGCGCTGTCGGGTGGAGGCGAGTTGATGGACCAGGGAGTCCATCTTATTGATCTGTCGCGCTGGTTCCTCGGGGAGTTCACCTCCGTGGAAGGGCATGCTGCCACGAGCTACTGGGATATGCCCGTGGACGACAATGCTTTCCTCAACCTCCGCACTGCACAAGGGCAGACGGCTTTTCTGCACGTGAGTTGCACCGAATGGAAGAACCTGTTCTCCCTCGAAATCTACGGGCGCACTGCCAAGCTGCACATCGAGGGGCTGGGCGGTTCTTACGGAGTGGAGAAGCTGTACTTCTACAAAATGCTTCCGGAGATGGGGCCTCCAGAGACCACGGCATGGGAATACCCGCGCGGGGATCAGTCGTGGGCGCTGGAGCTGTCACTTATACACATA
>JAEYUU010000464.1 GCA_023429545.1 Verrucomicrobiota bacterium | reverse complement strand
GCCTCCTGGGCGGGCTTCAGGGCCTTCTGTTTGTCCGGCAATGACTTTTTCACGGAGGCGATGGTTTCGTTCGCCTTCTTGAGCAGTTCATCAAGCGCCTTGTTCTGAGCCTCGATGCGGGTGACCTGCGCACGCTGGTACTCCTGCTCCAACGTTTGCCTGGCGACAACCAGATCGAGCTCGGCGATGCGCCGAGCCGTGGTGGCGCTGCCGCGCAACTCGCTCGTCTGCTTGCCAGTTTGAAGGTCCAGGATGCGAACAGCACCGTCCTTGCTCCCGCACGCAAGCAGCTTGCCATCGGGCGAGAGATCAAGGCTCTGCACACCAGGGCTGGCCAGTTCACGAAGCATTTTCCCTTCGACAATGCTCCACTCGCGCACTTTGCCGTCATCGCTAGCGGCAAGGATCCGATCCGGCGCCATCCCAGCGACCAGTGCCACGATGGCGCCCGCCGGGCCCTTCAGCTCCTTGCTGGAGTTGAGCGGGGCATTAGCAGCTGCAGGCAGCGACCATGCGTGAATCACTCCCGCCTCACTTGCGGTCACGATGGACTTTCCATCCGCGCTCCACACGAGCGTCCGGAGGTTTGGAATGTTCATTGGCTGGGAGATCGCCTTGCCATCCAGCAGACTCCATACTTGAAGGGCGTCATTCGCGGTGAGCATGGCAAGCATGAGGCCATCTCCCGAAACCTTCATCTGCTTGATCGCTGCCGCGCCAACCCCGGCGAACTTCTTCACGAGCGATCCATTTTTCGCATTCAAAAGCAGGATCGCTCCAGCCTTATCCACAGCCACGAGCTGGGTGCCATCCCGCTTGAGTTCACAGAGCACCACATGAAGTGAGGGGTCAATGTTGCTGATGGCCGCGCTCGCGTCCTCACGCCGCCAGATCTTCACTTCGCGGAAGCTGCCAGAAGCCAGGCGTGTGCCATCCGGGCTGAAGTCAAGGGTCTGCACCAGCGCGCGGTGCGCAGAGGTGTCGCCGGACTTCCCATCACTCAACTTTCCGACGAATTTTCTCTGCGCCAAGTCATAGAGGAAGATTTGGTTGGACCTGCCGCATGCAGCGTAACGACCATCCCGCGTCATCGCCACCGTATAGATGGGGTCCACGCTGGCAGAGGGTGAGGTGAGCACCACCTGCCGCTCCTGCTGCACTGAGTCCTTGGCGCCCTGATCGATCCACGCCTTGAGGATCCCAAGCTCCGCCGGTGTGAGGTCCACCGCGCCAGACTTGTTGTTCTTGGGAGGCATCTCCATGTCACCCTTGTGCTGGGATGCCAGGACAACGAGGCTTTCGCCACTTTTCCCCGGAATGATGCTGGGTCCGGAATCGCCACCCTGCTTCATGAGCTCGGGTGTCTCCATGTTCAATCCGGCCTTTGTAGTCGTCTTGTTGTGGCAGGAAATGCAGTTCGCCTTCAGGAAGGGAAACACATCCTGGTAGAAGTCAGGTGCGGCGGCATGAAGCGTGGCACCGAGCTGCCATGCCGCTGCGTGAAGCAACAGGGCGGCTGCCTGCCGGGGACGCTTGCAATGCTGTGGAATTCCGGACATCATTTCTGGGGAGTTGCGGCGACTGCGGGTGCTGCCGCTGCTGCTGGTTTCACCGAGATGTGGATCGGCCGGGAGACGATGATGTCGACGGTGTCCTTTGGTGTCGCCGTGGTGGTGGCGGCTTTCATGCGCGTGCTGGCCTGAGACATGAGGGCTTCCGCTTGCTTTTGTTTTTCGGCGGCCGCTTTGGCCGCGCTGGTCATCTCCGCCTTCTTCTCTGGGGGCGCATTTGTCGCCTCGTCGCTGAGCTTCTTGGAAGCGGCAGCAATCGCCGCGAGTTCCTGCTCGACTTTCTTCTGCTGGGCTTCCGCGAGCTTTACGGCCTCCGGATTGTAGCGGTACTTGCTCACGGCGCTTCCATACAGGGCGATGGTGTAGTCGCCCGGTGCGGTCTTCAGCGCGGCGAGGTCCAGCACGAGCTCCGCGCCGGCGGCCTTGATGGGCAGGTCGACTTCCTTGATGGAACCAAGTGGCGTGGCGTACGCCTTGAGTTTGATCACCCCGTCGGTGAACTCATTCTTCCACGTTGCCTTGAGTGGGATCTTCAAGGTCTGCCCGGTGGTGGCTTCCCATACTTTTTCTTCTGCTGCCGCGATGATGACCGGTGCAGGCTCCGAGTCCGTCACGGACACAGGCACGTCTGCCATGAGTCGCGGGCTGGGGATCTCCTGCTTCCCGTCCCTCGCCGGCCACTCCATGGAGGCGACGCGGCAGGGGCGTGTGGCCCTGGCTCCGTTGATCTCGGCGTGTCCGGTTATCTCTGCCACGGAGAATGCCGGCTTCGCATCCGCCGCCGCGCTGATGATCATCATGCCCTGCACCTTGCCTGCAGGGATTTTCAGTCCAGCGGCCGTCACGCCCGGCGGAAGGTTTTTCATTTCGAGAACGATGTCGCCATCGAAGCCATCACGTCGCACCGCCACGACCTCGAACGCCATGGTGCCACCGGCACGCAAGGCGATGGGCTTGGAGAGCGCAGCGCGGTCGCCGTTTCGCAGGGTCATGTGCACCGCCCACGCGGCAAGTGAGAAATCCGGGGCCGGTTTGCGCACGATGAGACGGTAGGCATTGCCTGGTTCATTGCGCGTGCCACCGAACAGATCACGCACCGCCAGACGGTAGACGCCGTCCTCCTTGATCTCCACCTTGCCCAGGACATCGGGTGAACCCGCATCGTAGGGAGGGCCATCGTAGGAGTAACCGTTGCTGGAGACCTTCATCGGACTGGCGATGTCATAGAGCTCAGCCACGTCTGTGAGCTTTTCCTTGTCGCCTTCCCTGGTCACACGCTGCACAAGCACGAAGGGATCCGTGTTCAGACCCAGGCGCTCAGACGCAACTTCCACCCACCAGACTTCGCCCTTTTGCGCGGCGAACTCGTAGGTATCCACATCGGCGGCGGGGAAGTAGCTGCCGGCAGCATCGTAGGGCAGCGTGATCTTCTGCGCCTGAGAGGGGAGATTGTTCGGCTCGGTTTCGTTCGCTGGGGCTGTTTGCGAAAGTCCATGAGGCGGCCAGGACATGGAACTCACGGTCAGAGTGGCGGGCTGGCGGGGCGCAGGCCCCTTGCCGGGGACTTCCACGAGCGCGAGGCGATAGAAGTGATCCGCGCCGCCTTTGAAGGTGAGGGCGTGCACCTTGATGATACAGTTCCCATCCTCAGTTGGCGTGAAGTCGAGCACGCCACCGGTGCGGTTCACCAGAAGGTCCCGTCCCTGTGCGTCCGCGATGACGACCACCGGCCGCAGCTTCGAATCAATGCCAACCGCGGCACAATCGACAGCCACGCGTTTTCCCTTCACTGCCTGAAAGGAGTAGTAATCCACCGCCTTGGCAGTCATGGTGGCGTTGCAGATGGAGTTTGCGGGAAGCGCCATCGCCGACTCCAGAGAATTGTTTGGCTTTGTCCTCGTCAGTTCCTGCACGGTGCTGACGGAGAAGGCGCGGGCCGAGGAAACGCCAAGGCGGGAAGTCACACGGGCGTCATACACACCCGCAGACGCATCCGGAGCAATGGTCACCAGGAATTTGTTTTCCACGGGCTTTCCATCGGGACCCGTGACCGGCTTTGCGGTGATCTTGGGACTGGAAAAGGTGAGCGAGCTCACGTCCTCGAGATTCTCACCCGTAATGCTGACCTCCACGCTGGTGCCAGCCTGGCCACCCATGGGCATGGTGGTGAGCAGCCGTGGCGCGGGCAGGCATACCTGCTGTGCCGCGAGTGGCGCGACGAGGCAGAGAGTGAAGAGGCCCAGTACGCGGGGCAGTGCAGTCTTCCTAAGCATGGCGTCAGTTCAATGGTTGAAGAGAAACTCCTTGGTATTCACGAGGGCCCAGATCAGGTCTTCGAAGGCCTGCCGCTTCGCCGTGGTGGCGTCGAGCAACTTGCCTGCGGCATCGGCGCGGGGTTTGGAAAGGTGAGTGACGGCGACGCGGAGCTCCTCCTCATCAGGTTCCCTTGCGAACGCGGCGAGATAGAGCTCGCGAATGCGCGCAGGATCTGAAAGCTCCACCTTGGAGAGGCGCTCGGCACGGCCATCTTTCGCCGCGAGCTTCGCCTTCACATCCGTCGCATTCATGAGATGCAGGCTCTGCGCGAGACTGGAGGACTGTACGCGCTCGCACTCGCACACGCTGGTGCCCTCAGGGCGGCCAAACACCTTCAGGAATGGTGAGGCGCGGTTGTAGCTGTTGTCCGGCAGGGAGATGGCGCGGGTGCCTGGGGGAAGGTCCGCGAAGTCGGATCGCGAACCGGACACCTGATCGATGGCATCCAGCAGCACCTCAGCCTGCATGCGCTTCGGGTAGTAGTGGGAGAAGTTCTGCCGGTCCACCGCATTGTGCTCATTGGGCATGGCGCTGAGCTGGTAGGTGCGGCTCTGGGTGATGACACGCACGAGTGCCCGCAGATCGAAATTACTGTCCATGAAATGCTTCGCCAGTGCGTCGAGCAGTTCGGGATTGGTGGGGGGATTCGTATCACGAATATCGTCCTCGGGCTCCACAAGGCCGCGCTTGAAGAAGTGTTTCCAGTAACGGTTCACCAGAGCCTTCGCAAAGAAGGGATTGGACTTGTCACTCATCCAGTCTGCCAGACGCAGGCGGGGATCCTCATCCGGAAGAATATCTTGTGTGGCCTGTCCCAGCGCGGCAGGTCGCACGGGTTGCCGGGTCTTCTTGTTTTCAAACTGGGCCACACCGCGCTTGTGGAAGATGAGGTCCTCACCCGCGATGGCGGTGGGCTTGCGTCCCACCTGGCTGAAGAAGGCGGCAAGGCTGTAGTAGTCGTGCTGGCTCCAGCGCTCGAAGGGATGATGATGGCACTGCGCGCACTGCATGCGCACGCCGAGGAAGAGCTGGGCCACATCCTCGATCTGTTGATTGGGTTCCTTCACCCGCTTGTACCAGGCCACCGCCGGGTTTGCCACGATGGTGCCGGTGGCGGCAAGAATCTGCCGCACGATTTCATCATAGCGCTTGTTCTCCAGCAAGCTGTCCCGCATCCATGCGTGGAAGGCGAAGTTCGCGGTGATATCCGCCGCATCATCGCGCTTGTTTTTCAGCAGGGCCGTCCACTTGTTGGCGAAGTAGTCCGCGTAGTCGGGGCTCGTGAGCAGAGCCTCGATGGCCTTCTCGCGCTTGTCTGCATCATGGCTGGCGAGAAAGCTCACGGCTTCCTCCGCGGTTGGCAGGCGTCCGGCGATGTCGAGGGAGACACGACGCAGGAAGGTGGCATCATCACACACAGGAGAGGGCGGAATGCCGATGCGCTTCAGGTTTTCAAAGGCGAGATCATCAATGAAGTTCTTTGCCGGTGGCAGATGATCCACGGGCGCGCCCAAGGGGATGGAGACGCTGCACACAGTCACCATCCCGGCATAGCGCACCATCACGGCCACGTTCCCGGGGATGTCGAGGGTCTGAATCAGACCGGTTTCGCTGGCTTCCGCCATGCTCTTTTCATTGCCTTCGTACAGCGCGAGGTGAGTGACGTCACGCATGGTTCCGTCCGAGTAGCGCGCCGTCACTTTGAGCTGCTGGGAAGCTTGCATCTTCATCGCCAGCCGTTTCGGCTCCACTTCGATGGAGATGAGCCTGGGATCCGCATCCGTGCCGTAGACCATGCCATCACGTATCCAGCGGACCAGCGTTTCGTAGTTCTCTGAGCCGGGTTCCAGTTGCTTGCCACCCCCGTGGGGCACGATGTTCGCCGACTTCAGCACCAGCAGGCTCTGCTCCGGCGCAGCGGGGAAGATGCGACGGCCTTTGCCCTCCTTCACAATGTGCTCGAAGTCTTCCTGCGGTTCAAAGCCGAGCAGGGAGAGTCGGAAGCCCCGCTGGCCCACATCCGCCTTGGCATGACAGGCGCCAGTGTTGCAACCCGCCTTGGTAAGAATGGGCGCGATGTCTCTGACAAAGGTAAGTGGACGCGGTTCAGCCGCCGCGCCGGTTTGGGACAAAACCGCCAAGGATAGGAAAATGGAAAGCGCTGAGACAACTGAGCAAGACCTGCCAGGCATGCGGACTCATACGGAGTGGGGCCTCCCATACTCGCAGTGAGGTGACAATAGTCCGAGTCACCGTGACAAATGTAGCAGGGAATACCAATTCTGAGCCCCGACGCCCTTTCTTCCAATAGCGGGCAGGCAGATCATTGCTCAAACTGAAGCGTTTGGGAAGAACAAACGGGTAATCTTTTCTGATTCCTTTGCCATTTCCGGGAGGGACTGTCAGCGCTTCCCTTCTGCTTGGATATCTCACGAGGGTGCCATGGGACCTTGCCTGGCTGAAAACCACTTGCCGCGCCCAGTCGGGGAGGCATAGTGACTACTCCATTCCAGCTCAGCCAAGCCCTTAGGCCGGCTGCATTTGGCAAAGGGCCATCCGCCAGTTTAGCTCAGTTGGTAGAGCAGCTGATTTGTAATCAGCAGGTCGTCGGTTCGAGTCCGACAACTGGCTCCAGTTCAGATTCAACACGTTATAGACAGGGAGACCATACCGGGTCGCCAATTCTTGAACAGATTGTGGCCAAATTTGGAGCGGCTACAGGACTACGCTTAGCTTGCACAGGTACAAGACCAGATGGTGGATGGTTAGCTGCATCATAGAAAATGCTGTCATCGTGTCATCTTTAGCCATTGAGACGTGAGAATTGGTGCGGTACTGCACCATCACACCCAAAACGCGTACCTTTTCCTAATGCAACCCATCTCGATTGCATTGGGATGACTCCTCGATGTTCAGATTGCTACAACTCTTTGATCCACTGGGCGTGAACCAACTTTAGATGGTCGAAAGTGGATGTCTGTGTGGGGATTGACCACACGTTGCATTCCTCGAACACTCATGCCTTGGCTTGTGCCATTCTTGTAGCACCGGGGGGATGATCCGTTTCCTGCACAGTCCAAAATCTCCGGGCAAAAGTGCTGATGACGCACTCCTACGGCAGGTTTCATTTTGCGTAATCGGCTCCCGTAAGACTCTGGAGCACGCTGTCCTGCCAGGCACGGAGCTTGGTTTGCAGAGACTTCGCCAGCTCCGGCTTCTCGGCGGCGAGATTGGTCTTTTCGGCGGGATCGGCTTTCAGATCGAAGAGTTCAACCTTCTGCGTGCCCTCCTTGGACTCTTGAACGACGAGCTTGTGATCCTCCTCGATGATGGATCGGGCGCCAAGATAATCGTCCTCGCTGACTACGGGGTGGCGGAAGTTCTTGAAGTCGCGAGTGGCCTTGCCTCCCATCTTTTTCACCAGCGGCGTGGTGCCCTGCTGCAGTTCGGGCA
>JAEYUU010000431.1 GCA_023429545.1 Verrucomicrobiota bacterium | reverse complement strand
GGTCGCATCAGTTGCCATGCTACCCACGCAATCTCGATTGGGCTTGTTGTTTGAAAATACCAGCGCATTCCTTCTCCCACTCATGAAGCCCAACCGACCTCTCCGCGCACTGGCGACCGTTCTTGTTGCTGGCGGCGCGCTCCACATGGCAGCTGTCTCTTTGCAAGGTGAAGAGCCGGTCATCTCCCCGCAGACCATCGGCGTGGCGGAGAAGGTGCTGGGGCTTCAGTTCTCCGAGGAGGAACGGGAGACGATGCTCGGTGCCTTGCGCAATCGCCTCCGCAACTATGAGCTGCTCCGGCAGGAGTCATTCCCCAACGAACTCGCGCCGGCTTTTCTCTTCAATCCGCTGCCCCCGGGCTTCCACATCCAAAAGGAAGAGAAGCCGCCGGTCTGGGAGCCGGGCGATACCTTCAAGCGCCCCGACAATGACGAGGATCTCGCGTTCGCAACAGTGGCAGAGCTGGCCACGCTCCTTCGGTCCCGGCAGATTTCTTCGGAGGAATTGACACGCTTCCACCTGGACAGGCTCAAGAAGTTTGGTCCGCGCCTCCACTGTGTCGTCACCTTGACGGAGGAGCTCGCGCTCACGCAGGCGAAGCGCGCCGACGCCGAGCTGCGCGAGGGCAAGTGGCGTGGTCCCTTGCATGGCATTCCTTATGCGGTCAAGGACCTGCTCGACACGAAAGGCATCGCGACCACGTGGGGTGTATCATTGAACATCAATCGCATTCCTGCTGCTGACGCGACGGTCATCCGCAAGCTGGAGGAGGCGGGTGCAGTCCTGGTGGCGAAGACCAGCCTCGGAGAGCTGGCCATGGGAGATGTCTGGCATGGCGGACTCACGCGGAATCCCTGGAATCCCGAGACTGGATCAAGCGGCTCCTCCGCAGGCTCCGCATCGGCAGTGGCGGCAGGTCTGGTGCCCTTCGCCATTGGCAGTGAGACCATGGGCTCCATCGTTTCGCCCTCCTCTGTGTGCGGCACCACCGGTCTGCGTCCCTCCTTCGGCAGGGTCAGTCGCGCGGGTGCCATGACCCTGTGCTGGACCATGGACAAGATAGGGCCGCTGGCACGCTCCGCGGAGGATTGCGCTCTTGTCTTGAATGTCATGCGAGGTGCCGATGCCGCGGACCCGACCGCTGTGGATGCGGCTTTTCCCTTCACGGAAAAGAAGAAGCAGCTCCGCGTTGGCATCGTGAAAAAAGAATTCGAGGGCAATGCAGAGAATCTGGCCAACAACCTCGCCACGATCGAGACCCTGCGTACGCTCGGCTGCGAGCTGCGGGACGTGGAGTGGCCCCGCATCCCCAAGGCTCCCTTGCGACTCATCCTCGACGCTGAAGCCGCGGCCGCCTTTGATGAGTTGACGCGTTCCAACCAGGATGACCAACTCGTGCAGCAGGCCGCCTCAAGCTGGCCCAATGTGTTCCGTTCCGCTCGCTTCATTCCTGCGGTGGAGTACATCCAGGCGATGCGCCTGCGCACCCGTCTCGTGGTGGAAATGGCCAGGCTGTTTGAAGAGGTGGACATCATTGTCGCCCCCTGCCGGAGTGGAAACCAGATGCTCTACGCCAACATGTCCGGTCACCCGTGCGTGGTCGTGCCCAATGGCGACAAGACCGGCGGCACACCCGCGAGCATCTGTTTTATCGCACAGCTCTACGGCGAGGCGGACGCGGTGCAGCTCGCCGCAGCCTATCAGGCAGTCACGAACTTCCACCGCCAGCGGCCGAAGCTTGATGCCTTGCTCAAGTGAGAAGGCATGGGCGGATGAAAGTCACCGTCCCCGCTGGGAAGCACGGACCACCATGTTCTCGTAGATGCGGCGGCGCTCGTCCATGCCGAGGCCCTGATTGCGAATGCCGATCATCTCGCGATTGATGGCCTCCCGCTGCTCGACATTCAGGCGCGAGAGCTTCTCCACCATCTCGGGCGGAGGCTGCCGGGGGTAGCCGTCCGAGTTGAATCCTTCGCGATAGTTTATTGCCGCCTTCTTTGCCTCTTCGATTTGGGATGGGCTCAGGGGCGGCGGGCTCCCGCCCGGTCCACCACCGGGAGAACCTCCGGGACCACGGACTCCCGGCATGCCACGCGCGGGTTTGGGCGGTGGCTTCTGGTAGCGGATGATGGTGATCTGACCACCCTGCGTCTGAATCTTCGCGGTCCACGTGTGCATCTGCGCCGGGTCGCCGCCGATGGCTATCAACTGCCAGCCCTCGCGATTCGGCGTTTTGGAGACCACGTGGGACTCCATGGTCTGGGTATCCATGAGCGTGGCATGAACCTCGTTGTTGAAGCGGGCGACACCCGTGAGGATGAGGGAGTCCGACATGCCCAGCGTGCGGGTGAAGGGCGAGTTCGCCAGCAGGCCCTCAAAGGCGTCGCTCTTCAGAGGCTGCGGCAGGTCTTCATCCACCTTTGCCGCTGGAGCCTCAGGGGGCATCTCCGCGGCCTGGGTGGTCTCCGCCGTCATCGTGTACAAGACCACGAGTGCAGCACCATGCATCGCCAGAAGCACCAGCTTCTTTGCCAGCAGATGGGACGGGGGAGTCACGGGTGGTGATACGGTGGAGACTCGGGTGGAACTTTCACCGGGCGCACAAATCGGGTGGCTTGCCAGGCTACAGAGCAGCAAAGGAGTGGAAGGAGGTTCGGGCCCGTGGCCTGGAGGCATTTCAGCTCAATGTGACACAACACCTCATCGTGGCCGGTCTGTCGCCAAGCGACTCGCGAGCGTCTCGTAGAAAGGTCGCTAAGCGAACGCTGAGCGTGCAAGCCTGTGATGCTCTGCGGCAGAGTCCCGTAGACTCAGATGGAAAAGGCGAGGTGTCCACTCCATCCCGGTATTCTCACGAATGATATGCACACGCCGCCTTTTTTACTGTGAACATTCCTGTTCCATCTCACCCCGAACCCGGGTGCTGAGAGTAATATATATACACACTCCCTAAAGGAGAGTGTGTATATATATCATTACCCTCCAGTTCAGGGCCTCCCTGCGGTCGGCAGCCGGGCCGGGTTCTCCGAAGGGTGGGCGTATGTGGGTGACCAATCACCAATGACCGATGCCCGCCTCCGAACCGCAATATCAATACGTGGCCGATTCTGCTTCCTGACATTTGTGCGGGAACGCGCTTTTTTACGCAAACGCGCTTGCATCATTTCCGATTGGAAGTACTTGTTGGTGTATAGTCACCAAGGACGGTTGCAGTGCGCGAAATGTACTTCGCACGTGCGATGCGCGCTCCATCCAGCGGGTATGAAAATCACCATCGGTGCAATCTTTGGCACGGTGAGAAATGACAACGAAGGCGGAACTGATGACGACGATGCAGTAATCAATCCAAGAGGGTCTGCTCACGACGCAGCAGACGATGGAAAGACTGGGAATCAGCGCGCACCAACTGATGCGGATGCGGGTCTCCCGGCGCATCAGCTACTTCAAGCGCGGCGGCACGGTGCTCTTCGCGCCGGAGGAAGTGGAGCGCGTGCGCAAGGCCTTTGAGGTGCCTGCGCTGCGGCCGGTGGTGAAGGTGAAGGAACTGGGAGCGGGGGAGGTGGCACGATGAGCGCACGCCACGTTCCTGATGAACATCCCGCCTCCGGCAGGCCCCACGATGCGGAGTATGCGGCCTGCCATCCCCAGCCCGGTGCGCTGCAGCTGGACAAGGAGAAGCTGAGCTATCCGTGGGATGGTGATGCGGAGAAGGCGGTGCTCTCCTGCCTGCTGCATGATCCACACAAGCTGACTGGCGACGCTGAGGAGCACATTCGCACTGAGGCCTTCCATCACCCGGCCAATGGACTGCTCTATCAGGGCATGAAGTGGTTTGTGCAGGAGAAGCAGGTGCCGCTGGAGTACATCGCGCTGACCATCTACCTGCGTGAGAAGGGCATGCTGGAGTCCGTGGGTGGCCCGTCCTTTCTCTCGGAGTTGCTGAACTTCGTGCCCGCGCCGGTGCACTACGAGTACTACAAGAACATCCTGCTGGACAAGATGACCCTGCGCCGCTTCATGCGCACGTGCCTGGAGGGGATTCAGCAGGTGCACGGCCATCATGATGATGTGCTGCGTCTCACTTCCGAAGTCGCCCAGCGCATCGAAGAAATCACCCGCCAGCGGAAAGAGGTCCGCGAGGGCGGTGACATGCAGGGCTGCAGCATCGTGGACTTGTGGGAGTACCAGAGTGACCCCCATGACAATCTGCTGGGCGATGGCTGGCTGCGGCGTGGTGGTGCAGCGCTCTTCGTGGGTCCGTCCGGCATTGGGAAGTCCAGTGCCAGCATGCAGCAGGACATTGCCTGGGCGCTTGGGAAAGAGGCATTCGGCATCCAGGCAGCGCGTCCCCTGCGCATCCTCACCATCCAGAGTGAGAATGACCGGGATGACCTCCAGGCCATGGCGGGAGGCGTGATCATGCACCTTCAGCTATCCAACGATGAAGTGGACGAGTTGTACAAGAACACCCGGTATGAGACGTGGACAGCGGAGCGCGGGCATGTGTTTCTCGCAAAGCTGCGGCAGACCGTGCGGGAGCACCGCCCCGACCTCGTGCGCCTCGACCCACTGCTGGCCTTCGCGGGCTGCAAGATTGAAGACAGCGAGCAGATGGGGAGCTTCCTCCGCGCCGGGCTCAATCCCATCCTGGAGGAGTTTCGTTGCGGCTTGATCCTTGCGCACCATACGCCGAAGCCGCGCCTGGATGTGGTGCAGGACAAGAGCGCGCGTGACTTCGCCTATGCCGGCGCCGGAGCCGCCGAGCTCACGAACTGGGCGCGGGCCGTGCTGGCCATCGAGCCCAAGGGGGATGATGAGTTCGCCTTCCATGCCGCGAAGCGTGGCCGGCGCATCGGCTGGGAGAATGCGCTGGGCTTCACGGAGTACACCCGCTACTTCCGCCACGCGAAGGAGACGGACGCCCTGCACTGGGAGGAAATCACCAACGCCGAGGAGAAGACCCGCCTCTCCAGCCACCGTCCGCGCAAGGATGTGGCAGCCGCCATCCTGGGTGAAGTGCCTTTGCTCGGACCCATTGAGAAGAAGGTGCTGCTGGGCCTCGTGAAGAAGAAGCACCCGGGCATCGGGGTGAATGCCCTGCGTGACGAGCTGGCGATGATGCTTGGTGGCAGCAAGCCGAAGCTGCATGAGTGGGATGAGCCGAGGGAGGGGAAGAGGCCTGCGGTGATGGTGGGACGGGAGCGAAACGGTCCGACGGTGGGACAGTGAGCGGTGGGACAGTGAGCGGTGGAGCGGTGGAGTGATGGAGTGATGGCGTTTGGTGTGCACTGTTCCCAGAATGGGATTGGGCAATAGATGAGACGCACGAGAGCTCCTGAGGTGCCACTCGCTCAGCACGGAAGCGCCCGCCAAAAAAATGGACGGTAGGGATGCGCTCCTGCGCGTCCGACGTAGCGGGCGGAGGCGGCGGGCATGGGCCGTTGCACATCACCTCACGTACAACGCCCACACCCTGCTCATGCCTGCTTCACCCCACGCGCCCGAGCGAACGGTTGTGCGCCGAAAGGTCATGCACACACCCACGCCATGGCCAGTCTTCTGCATTCTCCGCCAACCCTGCCTTTACGGGGTTCTCGTGAATGTAATCTATCTTCTCACGAAGTTGATAGTCGTTGCGCACCCGGTGATGAAACACACCACGCTGCCACCTCCACTCCTGCCGCTGGACCCGTTTAGAGAAACGCGATTTCCAATACTGGGTCCAGTCCTCGACAGACACACCTTCACTGACAGCACGGGGACAACACAGAAAGTGGAGGTGATCCGGCATCAAGACATAGTGCCCGACCAGCCACACCGTGGCATCGTTCAGCCAGATATCGTGCAGTGCGTGGTGGACCAGTTCTTGTGTCATCCAGGCGGATTGCGCCTTGGTGCGGACGGTGCAGAACAGGATCAACGGCATATTAGGCGAAAGGACGATGCCTTGCGCAGGCGTCCGCCTCCCGATTCTGTCAGCGCCGTGTTCGTCCAGACGTGCCATGGTGATTCGATGGAACAGGTGAGCGCGAGGCCTCGCAAGAGGGAATGGGCATGTGATGGCAAAAAGTGGGAGGGGATCATGGGGAATAAGGCGCGAGTTGGTTTGCGACGGCCCATGTCCGCCGCCTCCGCCCGCTATCTTCGGACGCGCAGGAGCGCATCCCTACCGTCCATTTTATGAGAGGGCGCTTTCGTGCGGAGCGAGTAGCACGCCAGGCGCTCCGGTGTGTTCCGCATATTCATCTCGGTAGCGGCTCCGTGCTCAGGGACGCAAAGGGGTCCTTCTGCCTCACCCCACCAGCTCCTTGATCACCTGCCCCCCAAACTGCGACAACTGCTTGAACCGTCCCGCGTGGTAGAACGTGAGCTTGTTGTCATCGAGCCCGATCAATCGCAATAGGGTCACGTGCAAGTCACGCACGTGGTGCACGCAGTCCACGGCTTCGGCGCCGGTCTCATCGGTGCCGCCGATGGTGTGGCCCGCTTTCACGCCTCCGCCGGCGAACCACATGGTCATGGCCTTGGGATTGTGATCGCGACCGTAGGCGGTGCCGCCGCGCACGCCGTTGTCGGGGGAGCGTCCGAATTCACCGCACCACACCACGAGGGTGTCCTCCAGCATGCCGCTCTGCTTCAGGTCGGCGATGAGGGCGGCGATGGGTTTGTCCACCGCGCCGATGAGGTTCGCATGGGCGCGCTCGATGTAATCATGGCTGTCCCAGGTGCCGGCGTAGAGCTGCACGAAGCGGACGCCCTGCTCCACGAGCTTGCGGGCCAGCAGGCACTTGCGGCCAAAGGCGTCCGTGCGGTCGTTGCCGATGCCGTACTGCTCCAGCGTCTTCGGGTCCTCCTTGGTGAGGTCCAGGATGCCCGGCACCTGCATCTGCATGCGAAACGCCAGTTCGTAGTTCTCCATGCGGGCGGCGAGCTCGCCGTGCCACGGATGGTCGGCCATGTGTTCCTGATTGAGCTTCGCCAGCAGGTCGAGGTTCGCACGCTGCAGTTCCGGTGTGATGCCCTTGGGCGGTTGCAGGTCGAGGATGGGTGAACCCTTCGCGCGCAGCGGCGTGCCCTGGAAGCTGGCAGGCAGGTAGCCATTGCTCCAGTTCGCCGAGCCTCCCTGCGGATAACTCACCTCGGGCAGCACCACGAAGCCGGGCAGGTCCTGATTCACACTGCCGAGGCCGTAGGTGGTCCAGGAGCCGATGGCTGGGTCGCCGCCGAAGCGGTTGCCCGTATTCATCTGGTACATCGCGGTGGGGTGATTCACTGAGTCCACCTGGCAGCCGCGGTAGAAGCAGAGGTCATCCGCCACGTGCTGGAGATTCTCCCACAGCGTGCACATGTCCGCGCCGCTCTGGCCAGCCTTGCGAAACTCAAACGGGCTCTGCACGAAGTAGCGCTTCCCGCCGGACATGGCGGACTGCTGCTTGTCCGTGCGGGTGAATTCCTTCAGGTGCAGCTTCGCCAGCGCGGGCTTGGGATCGAAGGTGTCGATGTGCGAGGGGCCGCCCTCCATCATGAGGAAGATGCAGCGCTTGGCCTTCGCTTCCACGTGACCCTGCTTTGGCGCGAGCGGGCCGGCCTTGGCGTTTTCCTTCTGTTGTTCAGCCGCTAGCAGGGAGGAGAGGGCCACGCTGCCCACACTCGCGCCGAGTCCGTAGACAAAATCCCGGCGGGTTGGAGCCCAGAGGGCGCGTCCTCCGGCACAGGGAAAGCGATGGGTGGCGGCGTGCATCTGTTCCCGTGTAACGAAGCGGATGGCGCGCTTTGGACAGGAAAAGTGCAGCCTGCAGCCTGCTAAAGCTGGGGCTGCGTCTCGCTGGCGACCGCTGGAGGCAGGCGCGTGGGATTGGTCAGCAGGAGGAAGCGCATCTCCTCCTGCAGCATGCGCTGGCCTTCAGGGATTTGCCGGGCGATGGTCTTCGCCTGATCATCGCGTCCGGCAGCGGTCAGGATGCCGCAGAGCACGGCGGCCTGGCCCGGGGTGAGCTGGCCGAGATTGCTGTGATTGAGCTCACGGGCCGCGGCGGCGTAGTTCAGCATGCGGAAGTGTCCCAGGGCCATGAGCAGCTTGCGGCGGGTATCCTCCGGCGACTCCTCCAGCAGCTTTTTCACGGAGGCGATGGAGGTTTCGATGTTCATGCCGCTCAACAGGTTGGCGTACAGGGCGCGCTCACGGATGTCCTTGTTGTCCGGCCAGCGCTCGGCGCTGTCGTGGCAGGCTTCCATGAAGCCTTTGGAGTTGCCATTTTTGTAGGTGAGCTTCAGCAGGCCGTCGAAGGCCTTCCGCTGGATGGCTTCCGAGCGCCGGATGGCGGATGCGGAGCGGTAGGCCTGCTCCGCCACGAGCAGGAAATCCCGCTGCTCCGCATATTGGGCGATGTGCAGCACCACATCCGGCCGCCCGTACTGCTCCGCGGAGGCGAGCGCCTTCACGAGGAGGGAGTTCACCTCCTCCCATTTCGCCTGGGAGGTAAAGGCGAGATGCGCGGTGTAGAAGGCGCGCTCATGGCTCAGCAGTCGGGTCCGGGGGTCCTCGATGATCTTCTTCATCTCACCCTTCCGGTCGAGCAGCATGAGCACATTCAGGTAGTGGCGGAGCAGCGGGGGGTAGTCACGCACCATGTCCTCGTTGAACAGGATGAAGAACCGCTCGTACTCACCCTCCACGGAGAGCCACCGGGCGATGGGCTCAAGGTCCTCCCGCTTGGTCTTGCGGCGCTCGGCCACGGCACGGTCCATGATTTCATTCCGTCTGCCGGGTTCGAGGGTGACAAGACGTCTCATCGCGGCGATGCGGTGCGGCTCTTTGGCAAGAGGATGACGCTCCAGGAGGGAGACCAGCAGACGCTGCTCGCCGGGATCCGTCAGGGTTTGTTCATCCAGGAACTCGAGAGCTTCCAGCCCCGCCTTGCTCTTGGTCTGGGCCACCTCCCACGCGGCGGCCATGCCTTCCGCCTTCTGGACGGCATTCCCCAGCTCGATGCGGCGCAGGGCGTAGGTCAGCTTGATGTCGAGGTCCTCCGGCGCGCGCTCCACATAGCTTGCGAGGATCTGCAGGAGCTGCTCCTTGCGGCCCAGGTCGCGCATGACCTTGTCCGCAATCTCGATCACCCGGCGGTTGGGCGTGGAGTTGCGCAGGCTCTCCTCGATCTTCTCACTGGCGGCCTTGTTGTCCGCGGAGTTGGAGAGGGCATGGATCTCCAGCATGAGATCCTCATCGGTGAATTTTCCCAGCTTCCTCAGCTTGTCCAGGAGGTACATCGCGTCCTTCTGCTTCGCCATCACGTAGTACTGGGCGAGGGTGCGGATGGCGTTGGGATTGTCCGGGTCCAGATGGTAGGCCTTGGTGGCAGTGCGCCAGGCTTTTACGAGTTCCTCCTGTTTCTCGAATTCCTTCGCCTCTTCCACCAGCCAGTCGGAGCG
>JAEYUU010000376.1 GCA_023429545.1 Verrucomicrobiota bacterium | reverse complement strand
GAACGTGGTTGCGATTCCCATACCCAAAGCCCGGCGCCTTGGGCAGGTCAAACCAGCGGACGCGTGAGTCCGCGGCAGCATAACGCGCGACCACCTCAGCGGTGGAGTCGGTGCAGCCGTCCCCACAGATCAAAAGCTCAAAATCTGCAAACGACTGCGCGAGCACGGACTCAATGGCGAAGGGGAGGACATCAGCCCGGTTGTGCGTTGGCAGCAGGATGCTCAGCTTCATTCTAGGAATGTCAGCCACAACGTGCCAATCAGGAAGCGCTCATTTGCGTGTGTGTCGCCGTGCCGCGATGAGCCTCTGCTACTCACCCTTCGCGTATCGGAAGCGGTAGGGAATCAAGTCCGTGTCCAACGGCAGCCGGATCTTGTCCGGCGCGGTGTGGTCGTACTGGATGGTCGGGAAATTGACGACCAGCACGTCCTTGGTTCCGATGTTCTCATCGGCGTGCCACACCCCCGCGGGAACATTCACCATCTGGCGGCGCTGCTCGGAGAGGATAACCTCCGAGACAAGCCCATGCGTGGGAGAATCCGGGCGCGCATCATACAGCACCAGTTTCATTTCCCCCTGAAGCAGGCAGTATCTGTCCTCATGGCACTGGTGCATGGCCCAGCCTTTCGCCCAGCCGGGACGAACGGTGAAATGATAGACAAACACCAGGGGATCCGGGTGCCATCCCCACCGCGGATCGAACATCTCGCATACCGTGCCACGAGCGTCGGTGTGCAGGGGAAGCTCACGAATATTGACGCCATGCACGAGCCGTCGGCAGGAGGCGCCGGTCGGATCCACGGTTTGGGAGTCGGCCACACTGGCGGCAATCAGGCGATCTTGAACTTCTCCAGGGTCTGGCATCACGCGAGATTAGGATGATTTTCTCCTCAGGCAATTTGAATCGCGCTGGCAAGGCGCCCGCCGGAAACGACGGGCACCGAAAGTGAGGAAGACTACTTCCCAAGATTCTTCGCGCCGTTCACCTGCGAGTTCACGCGCAGGCGCAGGCCGTTGAGGCGGATGAATCCGGAGGCGTCGTCCTGGTTGTAAGCCTTCGTGGGATCCGCTTCCATGGTGGCGATTTGCGGATTGTACATGCTCACCGGGGACTTGCGGCCTGCAGCGTGGATGCCGCCCTTGAAGAGCTTCACGCGGACCGTGCCGGTGACGTTCTTCTGGCTCTCGGTCACAAGGGCCTGGATGGCGAGACGTTCGGGCGCGTACCAGAAACCATTGTACACGAGCTCGGCATACTTCGGAATGAGACCGTCGCGCAGGTGCATGACCTCGCGATCCATGGTGAGGCTCTCGATCTGGCGATGCGCGAAGTGCAGAATCGCGCCGCCGGGAGTCTCATACACACCGCGGCTCTTCATGCCCACGAAGCGGTTTTCCACCATGTCCACGCGGCCCACGCCGTGCTTGCCGCCCAGCTTGTTGAGCGTCTGCATGACCTTGAGCGGCTTCATCTCCTTGCCATTCACGGCAATGCAATCGCCCTTCTCGAAGTCGAGGGTCACATATTCAGCCTTGTCCGGGGCGTCCTCAGGGAAGCAGGAGAGCACGGTGAAGTAGTCCTTGTTCTTCTTGTCGCCGGCATCGAACCACGGATCCTCCAGAATGCCTGCCTCATACGAAATGTGCAGGAGATTGCGGTCCATGGAGAAGGGCTTCTTCGCGCTTGCCTGCACGGGAATCTTTTTCTCCGCGCAGTAGGCAATCATTTCCGCGCGACCAGGGAAATCCATCCGGAAGCGTTCATCACGCCAGGGGGCGATGATCTCCAGGTCCGGCGCGAGAGCAGCGGCGGTGAGTTCAAAGCGCACCTGGTCATTCCCCTTGCCCGTGGCGCCATGACCGATGGCGGTGGCGCCTTCCTTCTTCGCGATTTCCACCATGCGCTTCGCGATAAGCGGACGTGCAATGCTGGTGCCGAGGAAGTACTGGCCCTCGTAAATCGCACCCGCCTGCATCATGGGATAGATGAAGTCGCTGGCGAACTCCTCCTGGAGGTCATCAATGTAGATCTTGCTAGCGCCGGTCTGTTTTGCCTTTTTCTCCAGACCCTTGAGCTCGTCCTCCTGGCCGATGTTCGCGCAGAAGGCGATCATCTCCGCGTCGTAGGTCTCCTTGATCCAGGAGAGAAGGACGGAGGTGTCGAGACCACCGGAGTAAGCGAGAACGATTTTCTGTTGTGCCATGGAAAAGGAGGTTGAGAGGGGGGCGAAGAAACCACGAATTGGGGAAGGCTCAAGAGGGAAGGCTATTCTGTCACACAATTCCCCGCCCGACAGCTGCCCCTGCAAGAATGCGGCTTCGGGGCATTTAGACTCTCCCCATGAATTCCCCATCCCAAGCCCCCAGGACGCCTGCTGCCGCGAACCGCCGCCATTTCCTCGCAGGTGCATTCGGGGGAATCGCCGGGGCTCCCCTGCTCGTGGGCCGGGCGAGGGCGGCCCCGGCTGAAATGCCGGGACTCCAGGAACCCTCCCGCGAGCTTCCCATCGCGGATGATGTGGATGTGATTGTGTGCGGCTCCGGCCCGGCGGGGATCGCGGCAGCCGTTATGGCCGCACGAACCGGCGCCAAGGTGAGGCTCTTTGAAGTGCACGGCTGCCTCGGCGGCGTGTGGACGGCGGGACTCCTGAGCTACGTGCTGGATGCGAAGAACAGCGGCTTCAACCAGGAGATCATCGACAAGCTGAAGGAGCGCTCCTCCTACAATCCCAACGGTACCAAGGCCTATTTTTACGATCCTGAAGAGATGAAGCGCCTGCTGGAGCAATTATGCGTGGAGGCGGGGGTGAAGGTGCAGCTCTTCAGCCGGATCGTGGCCGCCTACAAAGACAGCGCCAGCCGGCTCACCAGCGTCGTCACAGAATCGAAGTCCGGCAGGCAGGCATGGAAGGCGCGGGTATTCATCGACGCCACGGGCGATGGTGACCTGGGGCATCTCGCCGGCTGCGACTGGGAACTTGGCGAGAGCAAGGCGTGTCCCTGCCAGCCGATGACGATGATGGCCATGGTCACCGTTCCAGACCCGGAGAAACTGCGGCCCTTTGCCTCCCACTATGGCGCTCCATCCTGGCGCAAGGAGCCCGTGGAGAACTTCCGCGCAGAGATGGCGCGGTTCGGTCACAAGCCGAGCTACGGCACGCCCTCGCTCTTCCACGTGCGTGATGGGCTCTTCAATTTGATGATCAATCACGAGTATGCCGTGCGCGCAGATGATGCGGCGGCGATCACCGAGGCGACCTTCCGGGCGCGTGGCGAGATTCACACGATCGTGCACGGTCTGCGCAAGCTCGGTGGTGCATGGGATGGACTCATGCTCGTGGCCACGGCGGAGCAGATCGGCGTGCGGGACGGGCGCCGCATCAAGGGCCGCTATGTGATGAGCAAGGAAGATCTCATCGAAGGCCGCCAGCAGGAGGACGGCGTGGTGACGGTGACTTTCAATGTGGACATCCACGCGGTGACGAGCAAGGACAATGACAAGGCCGCCTTTCACAGCGCGGGCGTCAAGACGAGGCCATATCACATTCCGCTGCGCGCACTCATTGCCCGGGACGTCGACGGTCTCATGATGGCGGGACGCTGCATCAGCGGCGACTTCATCTCCCACGCGAGCTACCGCGTCACCGGCAACGCCGTGGCAATGGGCGAGGCTGCGGGCGTGACTGCCGCGCTGGCAGCCACCACCAGACACCAGCCGCATGAGATCGAATGGCGGGATGCTGCTGCAAAGCTTGCGCAGCTTCAGAAGGGGGCCTGATGGCGGGCAGCAAGGGGCCGCCGTGGTGCATCATTTCATGATATAGTCTGTCCAGTTTGGAGGTATTTGCTTTCCATCAGCACTATCGCCACACCAGCGTTCACCAGAGCTTTCTGCATTGCATAGCCGCTCGGGGCGACAACATCAAATCCTTCATCCAAAGCGGTGTCGCGCTTATGCGCTTGCCACCGCACACCAGGACGCACAGCGCTCCAGCATGGATCCAGAGCAGTCTCGCACGGTCCCAGCCCTCGGAGCCAACTACCATATCGGAGTCGCATGCAGCATCATCCGCCCCACTCTAGAACGTGATTCCCATCTGCACGCCCAGCACGAGCGCATCGCCGATTTTCCCCGTGCCGCCCGGTCGGATCACGTACTGCACACCCGGCTGGATGTAGGAGAACTTCGTGAGCTGATAACGGTACGCCGCCTCCAGCACCATCTCATAATCGGGCCGCCCATCGCCCAGTTCTTCCACCACATCCGCGTAGTCCTTGCTGAAGACCCCGTACGCCATGCCGAAGATGAGATTGTCTGCCTCGCGACCGGGAAGCAGGCCGGTGTACACGGCGCCCACATTGAGCTGCCAGGGCATGATGGCGATGTTCTCATTCGGATCGTGGGTGAAGGCACTCCAGAGGACGAGTCCCTCATCAC
>JAEYUU010000366.1 GCA_023429545.1 Verrucomicrobiota bacterium | reverse complement strand
TCTCGCAAAACGCCGCGGATGTGGTGCAGAACGCAGGCCTGCTCATCCTGGCGACCACCCTGGTGCATGTGCTGGGCTTCTGCCTCGGCTATGGCATCTCCCGCGTGCTGAAGTATCCGAAGCTTGTCGCGCGCACCGTCTCCATCGAGGTGGGCATGCAGAATGGGGGCATGGCGGCCATGCTCGCGAAGAAGCACTTCACCGCGGAGCCACTCGCCGCCGTGCCTGCGGTCTTCAGCGCCGTCATCCAGAATGTGCTGGGCGGTCTCCTCGCCTCATGGTGGCGGAAACATCCCCTCACCGCCGAGGTTGAATCGTCGAGCAAGCGCCGCGCCTGAAATCACCCGTGAAACGTTCGGCCATCCTCGCCCATCCCCGCAGCCAGATTCACTACTGGAAATGCGACCGCCCCGCGGCCTTCCATGGCACGGGTGAAAAGCGCGACCACGCCGCGCTGGAGCCGCAGTTGCTGTCGGTGCTTCTTCCGCATGCCATGGGGAAGCGGCTTTCTCTCACGCCGTCCGGGAGCCAGGGGAATCACCTCACCTGGCTGCTGGAGACAGACGTCCGCACCTTCTTCGTCCGCGTGGAGGACGGCCCTGACTATGATGACTACATGGAGGTGGAGGCCCGCGTGCTGGATGAAGTGCGGTTCCTCGGCATCCGTGCGCCCGAGGTGCATCTGGTCGATGCCTCCCGCGAAGACGCGCCCTTTGCCTGGCAGGTCATGGATTACATCCCCTGCCCTGACCTCAATCACTGGCAGAAGGAAGGCCGGCTCGATCTCCCCCAGACCGCCGCGTCCATCGGCGCCGCCGTGGCGAAGTGGCAGGCTCTGCAGCCCGCGGGATTCGGCCCCTTCAATCCTCAGATTCTGCGGGAGCAGGATGAACTCGTCGGTTTCCACGCAAAGTACCGCGACTACTTCCTGATGCGCCTGGAGAAGCATCTCCAGTACCTGATGGAGCAAAATTTCCTCACCTCACCCGAGGTGAAGGACATTCACGGCGCCATCCGCGACCACGAGGCCTTGCTCAATCTCAAGCAGGGCTGCCTCGTGCACAAGGACCTCGCTCTTTGGAACATCCTCGGCACGGAGACGCAAATCGAGGCCTACATCGACTGGGATGATGCCATTTCCGGAGATGCCATGGACGACATCTCGCTGCTGGCCTGCTTCCATGAGGGTGACATCATCGCTGCTGCCCTGCACGGCTACGCCACGGTGCGCCCGCTTCCGGAAGACCATCGCCGCCGCTTCTGGCTGCATCTGTTGCGCAATATGATTGTGAAATCCGTCATCCGCGTCGGGGCGGGATACTTCAAGCGCACAGACGGATTCTTCCTCATCGGGTCCGGCAGTTCCGGGCAGGACCTGCAAAAATTCACCCGTGATCGATTGTTCCGCGCCTTGCATGGACTCCGGGAGGACCTAGATGTCTCCCTCCTATGAGCGAATCTCCCGCAAACCGCATCCGCCTTGGCACGTGGCTCTCCATCGGCTCGCCGGTGATTGCGGAGCTCGCGGCAGGCGTGGGGTATGACTGGGTGCTCATGGACCTGGAGCACGGTTGCGAGTCTGAGGCGGCGATACCCTCCCAGCTCCGCGCCCTCCGTGGCTCGGCCACTTCTGCCATCGTGCGCGTGGGTGCCCCGCATCCGGATCTCATCGCCCGCGTCCTGGATTGGGGCGCGCGCGGCATCATGGTGCCGCATGTGAACTCCGCCGACATGGCGCTGGAATGCGTGGAAGCGATGCACTACCCACCCGTGGGCAAACGCGGCATCTCACGCTCCGCCCGTGTATACGGCTACGGGTTGGAGGTGCCGGACGCCGCTCCCGCGCCACCCGTCTTCATGGCGCAGATCGAGACCATCGAAGGCGTGGAGCACGCCGCTTCCATCGCGGCGGTCGATGGCGTGGATGTGCTCTTTGTGGGACCCGCGGATCTGCAGTTTGATCTTCGTGCCCGCCCCGGCCTCATCGCGGAAAGCTACGAGGAATGCCTCACGCACGTGGTCACCATCGCCAAAGCCGCCGGCAAGGAAGCTGGCATCCTCGTGCGTAAAGCCTCCGACCTCCCCGCGCTGCTCGCCATGGGCTTTACCTGCCTGGCCATGGACTCCGACCTCGCCCTCATCCGCAACGGCATGCTGCTGGGACTGGAAAAGGCAAAGAAGGCGGTGGCGGGGCAAGGGCGTGGGGAGTGAGGTGGGCTGAATATGAACGATGACGACACCCTCTCCGCTCGACCTCTAGATAAGGGAGCCGAGTTCAACGAACTTGCCATTCTTGAAGCAGCTTTGCTTGAAGGGATTCACTCGTCCCACCGCGGGTATGGTGAACATGTCCTTGATGACATTCGCAAAGTTGCTGGATAATTTCCCGCCGGCACGGAAACCCACGACGCAAGCGCTCTTTCAGGCCGTGAGACACTCATCACGATCTCACGCTTTCCCCCAACACGTTGAAACTCCCCGCCTCCCGCATCTGTATGTTGTCTCCCTCAAGCCTCAAACCCTGAGCCCTGAGCCTCTCCTTCCTTCCATGACACTCCGACTTCGTCCCATCCTCCTCTCCGGTTTCCTCGCCGCCATCACCCTCGCGCTTCCCGCGTTCGGCGATACCAGGACCAAACCCACGGCCACCTCGGTCATCCTCCCGCCGGACACGCGACTCGCCGTCGTGGGCGACTCCATCACGGAACAGAAGGTCTATTCGAAATTCATCGAGGCCTACCTCCTCGCAAGCGCGGGACGCACGGACATCAAGGTCTTCCAGTTCGGCTGGAGTGGTGAGCGCGCGGGCGGGTTCGCGGTGCGCATGGAGAATGACCTCTCCATCTTCCAGCCCACAGCCATGACCTTGTGCTACGGCATGAATGACGGAAGCTACGTGGCTTACAATGCAAACATTGGCAACGAGTACGAAAAGTACATGCGCGCGGTGCTCACGAAGGCGGCCCAACTCGGCGTGAAGCACATCGTCGCGGGCTCCCCCGGTGCGGTCGATACCAAATACTATGTGAAGGCCACCTCGACCGCCAACGTTTACAACGACAACCTCGCCCACCTCCGCGACATCGACCGCAAGCTCGCCACGGAATACAACACCGGATTCGCCAACGTGCACGACGAGATGATCGACGCCATGTCGAAGGCCAAGGCCGCGCTCGGCCCGGACTATGATGTGTGTGGCCGCGATGGCGTGCACCCCGGCGCCAACGGCCAGCTCCTCATGGCCTCCGCATTCCTCAAGTCCCTTGGTCTCGACGGCAACATCGGCACCATCACCATCGACATGAAGGGGAGCGCCACCGCCACCGAAGGCCACAAGGTCCTGACCAGCAGCGCCGGTAGCGTGGAACTGGAAAGCAGCCGCTGGCCCTTCTGCTTCGAAGGTGACGCCAAGGCCGGCACCCGCAGCATCCTTCCCTTCTGCGACTTCAACCAGAAGCTGAACCGCTACACCCTGCAGGTGAAGAACCTCTCCGCCGCCAAGACAAAGGTGACATGGGGCACGGAAAGCAAGGAGTTCACCAAGGAGCAACTCACCGCCGGCATCAATCTCACCGCTGAGTTCAACAAGACGCCCTTCGACAAGGTGTATTCGTCTCTGTGGAACGCCGTTGGCATCAAGCAGTCTCACGAAACGGTGATGATCAAGAACCTCATCACCCACTTCCGCTCCTTCGCCGGTGAAGCGAAGCAGGACCCCGAGTTCGCCGCCGCCCTGGAAGTCCTCAAGAAGAAGATGGCCTCCAAGCAGCAGCAGCTCGACGCGGAAGCCCGCAAGCTCCTGGTCCCCGTGAAGCACACGCTCAAGGTGGAAGCAGTGCAGTAAGCAAAGGCGCTTTCAGAT
Organism: Verrucomicrobiota bacterium; assembly: GCA_023429545.1. Taxonomy (GTDB): domain Bacteria; phylum Verrucomicrobiota; class Verrucomicrobiia; order Verrucomicrobiales; family Verrucomicrobiaceae; genus Roseimicrobium. The sequence goes on along the minus strand of JAEYUU010000366.1, from coordinate 3,647 downwards.
CGCAGATACTCAATCCCTTCGAGGAACCCGCTGGACACCCGGCGGGCTCTTTGCTTTTAAATTCGCGACTGAGGTGGCATCACCAGCGGTCTTGGCCTGCGCCGCCAGATGGCTTCATGGAATTCACAAAAATACACGCGGACAGCTTGTGGCATCGCATGCATTGGGCGGAGAGATTGAAACGTCAGGGGTTCGGGATCGAGGCGTTCCCCCTCCTTGAGAAAGGCCACCACCACTTCCTCAATGACTACTTCTTCTTCGCCCCCACCTTCGGAGGTTGGTACCCGATGAATTCCTCCTTGTAAACGAACGACGCCATCACGTCCTCCAGCGCCGCTGCATACCGCGCACTCACGTCCGCATTCTCCGCGCTGAGGACAACGTAGGCCACCGCCTTCGGCATCTGCACATAAGCCACACGCTCCACACGCGGGTAGGACTCCGTCGCAGGATATTCGTTGATCACCCACTCCATCCCCTCATTCGTCTTGCCGACGGCCACCTGCCGGTGCGTGAAGCCCGGACGCTCTTTCGTCATGTGCTCAATCGCCACCTTGATGAACCCCTTCGCATCCTCGTGGGTGGTACTGGCGATCTTGGCATACATCACCACGGGCGCGTTCTGCCAGATCGTATCCTTCGGATAGAGCACGCACGGCAGGCCATCCGCGGCACCCGACTCGTTGTCCAGCACCCAGCCATTGGGCGCCGCGATGGCGAAAGCCGCCTTGGGTCCATACACCACTCCGTTGGGGAAGGTCTCCGGAACGTCCGGCGCCTGGGCGCTGAGCGTCGATGCAAGCATGCCGCAAGCCGCTACGACGAGCAGAATGAGGCCAAATCGGGACGGTGGATTCATGTTCAAGAGGGAGATCGAGTCCGGAAGACCGACTGCATGTGCCAGTGTGACGGAATGTGACATCAGCGCCCCCTGGCGAACCCAGGCGGCTGCCCGCACACTCCCATGAAAGCACCGCCTTTCTGCTTCTGTTTCCTCTTCCGCCCTGTAGTTTTTGCCTTTGCCTCCTGATTTCCCCATGAAACACCGCCTCTCTTCCGCCCTTCTTGGCTGCCTGCTCGCCTCCTCGCTCCCCTCCACCATGCCGGCAGCGGAGTGGACCATCTCCACCTTCGCCGGCACCGGTAAGCAGGGATACAGCGGCGATGGCGGCCCGGCCACGGAAGGCCAGATTGACAACCCCTTCGGCGTCACGCGCGGTCCGGACAATGCCATCTGGTTCACCGAGTACACAGGTCACAAGATCCGCAAGGTCACTCCCGATGGGAAGATCCACACCACGGCCGGCACCGGCAAGAAGGGTTACACCGGCGATGGAGGCCCCGCGCTCGAAGCCACCTTCAATCTTCCTCACGAGATCCGCTTCGACAAAGACGGGAACTACTATCTCGCGGACATGTCCAATCACGCCATCCGGAAAGTCGATGGCAAGACAGGCATCATCACCACGGTCGCGGGCACCGGCACCGCGGGCTACAGCGGCGATGGCGGACCTGCGAACAAAGCCCAACTCAAGCAACCCCACAGCATCCAGTTTGACCTCAATGGCGATCTCTACATCTGCGACATCGGCAATCACGTCATCCGCAAGGTGGACATGAAGACGGGCACCATCTCCACCTTTGCGGGTACGGGCAAACCCGGCCCCACGCCCGACGGCGCACCCATCTCCGGTACACCTCTCAAAGGACCGCGCTCCATGGATTTTGATCCGCAGGGCAACCTCTGGCTCGCCACCCGTGAGGGCAATCAGGTCTTCAAGCTCGACCTGAAGGCAGGCAAGATCCACCATATCGCCGGCACCGGAGCCAAGGGTTTCACCGGAAACGGTGGTCCCGCGAAGGAAGCCACGCTGAGCGGCCCCAAGGGCATCGCCATCGACGCCGAAGGCAACGCCTGGCTCGCTGACACGGAGAGCCACAGCGTCCGCATGGTCGAAGCAAAAACCGGCAAGCTCCTCCTCATCGCCGGCACCGGACAGAAGGGCGACGGCCCCGACGGGGACCCCCTCAAGTGCGCCATGGCCCGCCTCCACGGCATCTATGTGGACAAGGACGGCTCTGTCTATATCGGCGACAGCGAGACGCACCGCGTGCGTGTGCTGAAGAAGAAGTGAGCATCCACCGGTAAAGAAGTCCAAGGTCGACAGTCCCTCTCACACCCCCGGCATTCAGTCGCCGACGCGCCACACACCCCAGATCAAAACCATTAGTGTTCGTTAGTGTCCATTAGTGGTTCAAAGAGCCAATCACCGCCTACCATGCCACACCTTCCTCATCGCCTTCTCCTTCCTCTTCTTGCCTTGATTGCGGGCACCTCCGCACTACCCGCGGAAAAAATCATCCTCGTCGCCGGCGGTGCCAAAGACGTCGTCAACATCCCCGCCGTCGACGCTGTGCTCAAGGAACCCTTTGGCACCGAGTTCGACTCCGCAGGCAACATGTGGATCGTCGAGATGGTGTCCGGCAACCGCCTGCTCAAGGTGGACTCTACCGGCACGCTCACACACGTCGCCGGACAATTGAAGCCCGGCTTCTCCGGCGACGGCGGCCCTGCCATCGATGCGCAGTTCAACGGTCCGCACAATCTCGCCGTGCTGCCAAGCGGCAACATCCTCATCGGCGACACCTGGAATGGTCTTGTCCGTGAAGTCGACGTCAAAGCAGGACGCGTCGCCCCGCTCAAAGGTTACGGAACCCCGTCGGACAAGGGGAAAGGCTCCGGCCCTTATTGCATCACGCTCGATTTCTCTGGCACCAAGCTCTACATCGCGAACCTCCGCCAGGTGCTGGAACTCGACCTCACGACGAGCAAGCTGAAGGTCGTGGCAGGCAATGGTCAGAAAGGCGTACCGCAGGATGGTGCTGTCGCCACCGAAGCGCCCCTCGTCGATCCCCGGGCCGTCGCTCCTGATCGCGAGGGACGCATCTACATCCTCGAACGCAACGGCAATGCCCTGCGTGTGGTGGAGAAGGATGGCCGCATCCGCACGGTGGTAAATGCCTCAGGCAAGAAGGGCGCCACGGGCGATGGCGCCGCCGCAATCGATGCCACCATGAGTGGCCCCAAGCATCTCTGCGTGGATCGTGACAACTCCGTGCTTATCGCCGATGCGGAGAACCATATCATCCGCCGCTACGTGCCCAAGGACGGCAGCATCCAGCGCGTCGCGGGCACCGGCAAAAAGGGCAACGCCGGACTCGATGGTGACCCGCTCAAGCTCGAACTCGCCCGACCTCATGGCGTCACCGTCCACCCCAAGACCGGGGAACTCTACATCACCGACAGCTACAACAACCGCGTGCTGAAGATCGTGAAGTAACCGGTGCGGAGCATCCCTGGACTGCGGAAGCCTGCTGCCGCTTTCTCCAGTCCAGCCTGCTGGACGTCCATCCTGGCGCAGCCACAAGCTCAGTCCATGACGCCACCCACCGCACAAACAGATCTCTGGTGGGTGATTCCAGGTTCACTTGCTGGCACCTCCATGCCCTTCGTGCATCCTGACCGGCACGAGACATCGGGCGCTGCACTCGATGCCTTCCCCGATGAGCTACCGACGCTGTGGCACGCAGGAATCCTCTCTGTAGTCTGCCTGCTGAACATGCGCTCCGCCGAGGCAGCATACGTC
>JAEYUU010000230.1 GCA_023429545.1 Verrucomicrobiota bacterium | reverse complement strand
CCGCTCCCCCCCCCACGACAATGAAGTCGTATTCGTGCATCCGACGATTTCGTTGCAGACTTGCATAGATGCAAGCGGTGGCGGAGAAAAGTGACGGGGAGAGGTGAGTTGAAGAAACAACTTGGTGGGAAGAGTGATCACATGCGTAGTCACCTGCCCAACCTCAGAGGATGTTCGTGGCGGCTACCCGCACCTTGTTGATGCAGCAGGTAGAAGTTGCTCCTGGAGGGAGCGTGGAATCCTAGCCGGTGTGATGTCCATGGCAGGAATTCTCTCCCTCCTTGAGATGGGTAGGCCGCATTCGAGGACCAGGGACATTCCCGTCAGGAGGCATTCATCGCGCTGCTCCGCAAGCCGATTGAGCGCTCATGGCCTCCGTCGTCACCATCACAAGACACGAAAAAGGGCCGCTAGTTTCCTGCGGCCCTTTCATCGTCTCCAGGTGTTGCTGTAGCTCACTTAGCTCAGCTCAAACACCTCACGCGCGTCTGCCACCTCTCCGGTCACGGCAGCGGCGGCCACCATGACGGGGGACATGAGAATGGTGCGGCCGGTGGGGCTGCCCTGGCGTCCCTTGAAGTTGCGGTTGCTGGAGCTGGCGCAGAGTTGATCGCCCACCAGCTTGTCCGGGTTCATCGCAAGACACATGGAGCAACCCGCACCGCGCCATTCGAAGCCGGCGTCGGTGAAGACCTTGTTCAGGCCTTCCTTCTCCGCCATCACGGCGACGATCTGGGACCCGGGCACGGCGATGGCCTTCACATGGCTGGCCACCTTCTTGCCCTTCAGGAACTTCGCCACTTCACGGAAGTCGCTCAGGCGTCCATTCGTGCAGGAGCCCACGAAGGCCACATCGATCTTCGTGCCCTTGATGGGAGCGCCACCTTCAAACTTCATGTACTCGAGCGCTTCCTGGATGCTGGTGCGCTGCTCGTCGGTGCCGCCGCTCTCGATGGTCGGCATCTTCTCCGTCACGGCGATGGCCTGGTCCGGGCTCACACCCCAGGTCACGGTCGGAGGCACGTCCTCGGCCTTGATGTTCACCACGTCGTCGTACTGCGCGTCGCGGTCGGAGGCGATGCCAATCCACTTCTGCACCGCGGCATCCCATTCGGCGCCCTTCGGCGAGTAAGGACGGCCCTTGAGATAATCCACCGTCTTCTGGTCCGGGTTCACATAGCCGCAGCGGGCACCGCCTTCGATGCTCATGTTGCACACGGTCATGCGCTCTTCCATCGTGAAGCCGTCGAAGACACTGCCGCCGTATTCATAGGCGTAGCCCTTGCCACCACCGGCGCCCAGCAGGCGGATGATGTGCAGGATGACGTCCTTCGCATACACGCCGGGGCGCAGCTTGCCGTCCACATTGATGCGGCGCACCTTCATGGGGCTCAGCGCCATGGTCTGCGTGGCCAGCACGTCGCGCACCTGGGTGGTGCCGATGCCGAAGGCAATCGCGCCGAACGCACCGTGCGTGGCGGTGTGGGAGTCACCGCAGGCGATGGTCGTGCCCGGCTGGGTGATGCCCTGCTCAGGTCCCACCACGTGCACAATCCCCTGCTTGCCCGTGCTCAGGTCGAAATACGTCACGCCGAACTCCTCCGCATTGCGGCGCAGTTCCTTGATCATCTCCGCGGCGAGCGGGTCGGCGAAAGGCTCGGTCTGCACATCCGTGGGCACGATGTGGTCCACCGTGGCAAAGGTGCGGCTCGGGTAGGCCACCTTCAGGCCCAGGTCACGCAACATGCCGAATGCCTGGGGGCTGGTCACCTCGTGAATCAGATGGGTATCAATCAACAGCTGAATCTGCCCATTGGAAAGGGTGGCGACGGAGTGCGATTCCCAGACTTTTGCGAAGAGTGTCTTGCCCATGTTGCGTGATTACGAGTGATGTCGCCCGGACGGGCGGGGAACGAGCTTAACACGGTTCCGCTGGCGTGCAACGGCGGGAGGGAGAATGGAATGATGGCAGGGTGGAATTTTGGAATGATGGGGCGGGAACGGAGGAGTTTGCGATGGCCGGGAGGCCGGAGAAGGGGGCCTCTGCTTCCCGCAGGGAGCGGGACCCGCCGAAGTCCCGTCATCGGCGCGCCACCCCTATCCGCCTCAAAATCAACCTGTACCGCCCTACTGTCCTACCGTCGCACTGGTCACTCCGCGGCCTCCGGCCGGAACCGCTCCGCCACACGCTCCACGCCGCCACGCGGACCTTCCACGCGCTTGAACTCACGGGTGCCGGCTTCCCAGCTTGCCTTGTCCGGATACGGATACAGCGGGATTTCGATCACGGTCTTTCCGTTCACGATGCGCTGTCCCTGGATCATGTCAGGCGCCTCGTTCTTCTCGCGCCACTTGATCACGGCGTTCAACATGCCCGGCAGCTTGTTGATGCCGGGACCCGGGCCATGACTCATGCCGGGCACGAGATAGAATCGACAAAACGACTTCGCCTTTTCCAGCGAACCGAAGTGCTCCACCACGCGCTCGTAGTAGTCCAGCGTGGCATGATATGGCACCACCGAATCCGCCGAGCCGGAGATCATGAGGAGCTTCCCGCCACGCCTCTCGAAGGCGCTCAGGTCCGCATTCTCCGCATTCAGATAAGGTCCGAGTGCGGCGGTGTAGGCATCGATGTCCCTGCCGAAATCGACCGTCGCGAGATCCTTCTCCGCCCCGAAGACCCAGTGGAAGAGATACAGGTGCCCGTGCGCCGCCTTGAAGGAGCTGCCGAACGGAATGCCGCAGAAGATGCGCTCGCCCGTGACCGCGTGCTTCGGTCCGCCGAAGAGCTTCCGCATGGCCTCCGCGTGTTTGTCGGTGAGCGTGGCATCCTTCGTCCGGGCCAGGGCAATCACCGCCTCGATGTCCTGCGCGGTGCAGCGCGGGTCGGACACCATCTTCCCGGCGGTCTGCGGCAGTTCGCGTGAGGCCATGTATTCATTCCCCGCGGCGATGATCTTCGCCTCCTGCGCCTCCGTGAAGGGACACGCGCGGAGTATCTGGTCATTCCACAGGAAATACGCATGCAGCGGCGTGCGGCAGTGCGCGGGGACATTCGCCACGATGCCATCATAATCCTCCGGATACCGCTGTGCCTCCTGCAGCGCCTGCTGGCCGCCGGTGGAGCCGCCGTTGAAATACGAATACTCCGGCGCCCTGCCGTAGTAGGCCTGGATGCACTGCTTCGCACACACCGTCATGAGATGCGTGGCGCGATAGCCGAAGTCCTTCCACACTTCGCGATTCCCAATGCCCGAGTCCGCGTTCGGCGCGGTGCCCATGTCCGTGGTAGCCACCGCATACCCCTCCGCCAGCGGTCCCTCCAGGCTGCCCGGATTGATTTTCCCCGCCGACCCACCATTGCCCAGGCCGAGGAAGCGCCCGTTCCACTTCTCCGGGTCTGGCAGCCAGGCTTCCACCTTGATGTTCGAGCCCTTCGCCGGAGTGAGCACCACGTTCACCACCGTGCGTGCGGGCTGCGAACTGGCCGCGGCGATGTGCCCCACGAACACCATCTTCCCGGACTCAAGCTGCAGCTCCCTGAGCCTCGCCGCCCCCTCCTCCGCCGGCGTCACCGCCACCGCCTTCGGCGGAGCCTTCTGCCTGGACTGGGCCGTCGCGGCCACCGTTCCGCACAAGAGCCACAGGGAAGTCAGGAGAAGGTGATGGTATCTCACGAGCCCGATTGGAGGATGGTTTCGCACAAATGTCAAAGCCCCTTGCCAATGCCCAAGGACGGGGAACGCCCCGTTCCTCCCGCCTTGTCCCGCGAAGCGAGACCAGGACAAGGCTCGCGAGGGGAAGCAGGAAACTTGTGTGGGACGTCCCGTGAGATTGCCCGCGGAGGACGATTATAGTCGTTCGTGCGATGAACCACGTTGCGCGCAGCGCTTTGGAGCAACGGTGTTTCTAGCAAGGGAGAACACGGCAGGATTCATCCGGGTCTGCAAGCTCAGGCAGAGTCACGGGACGATACAAGAGGCCAACCCTCCCCATATCC
>JAEYUU010000711.1 GCA_023429545.1 Verrucomicrobiota bacterium | reverse complement strand
TCCTCATCCTGGCTGCTGTCGCCTGTGTTACTATGTTTGTTGCTTGGTCGCTGCTCGCCATTGCCCTCGTTGGGGTGCTGACCAGTTATCTTGAATGGTTCTGGGTGAAGGCAGTCGCCGTTACGGGCGGCGCCCATTTGCTCGCATCGGTGGTTGTCGGGCTCATCATATGGCGTCGCGTGATCAAGGGCGCGTGGTTTGCCGAAACGTTCAAGGAACTGAGAAAGGACCGTCTATGGCTTCGGGGAACACCGCATTGAAAGAGCAGGCACTGTCCATCCTTCAGGCTGGGCGCAGGGAGATCAGCGCGGAGGCCAGATGGCTCCGTCATGAGCTCAATCCGAAACATGCTGCCGAAAGAATCGCGCGCGATCATACCGGCACCGTGCTTCTCACGGCGTTCGGCATCGGACTACTCGTGCCCTTGCTTCTGCTCAAAGGCAGGAAGTCCCGTGCCGAGGAGGAACTGGAGGAGCTTGCCAGCAGGCAGCGCAAGAACCTGAAGCAGGCGAAGAAGCCACCCAAGGTGGGAGCCGTCGCCTATCTCGCTGGCCTCGCCATGAAGGCAGCGACACCGCTGTTGATGAAGGAAGGAATGCGACTCTGGCAGACTTTTGAGAAGACCAGGCAGAATCCTCCCGCCAACCCAGCGAGATACTGAGCCGCGGCCCACATCAGGCCGTCCCCACAGTCAGGCGTCGCTGGGCCGGCGTTTCCTCACCGTTGGTCTGCACTCGATCTGCACCGCGCAGTGCTTGTAGGAAGGTTGCCGGCTCTGAGGATCGACCACGTTCAAGGTGAGCTGATTGACCTCGGCATAGTGCATCGGCATGAAGACCTGACCGCGCTGCACGGTGGAAGTAATCCTCGCCCGCGCTTCAATGGTGGCCCGCCTTGATCGGATTTGCACCATCTCCCCGTCCTTCACGCGGCGCGCTTCAGCATCCAGAGGGTGCAGTTCGACATAGACTTCCGCCGGATAGAGCTTCCGCAGAATCGCCGACTTGGCTGTGCGTGTCTGGGTATGCCATTGTGCCGATGTCCCGCGGCCGGTCAGCAGCACCAGGGGGAATTCGGTGTCCACGGGTTCCGTGACGGGGCGTGGTGCTTCAAACACAAACCGTGCTCGTTCGTCGGCCGTGAAAAACTTTCCATCCTCAAACAAGCGCCGTTGTTGTTGCGGCTTGTGCAGTTCTTCCCTGGTCTCTTGACCATCGATCGGTGCGCCGGCGGCTGATTTCCACGGCCACTGCACTCCGCCGCAGTCCTCCAGCATGTCATATCCCTCGATCCCGCTGATGTCGCACGGCTGGCCTTTGGAAACCTCCTGCAAAATCTCAAAGACCGACTCGGGAGAGGTCCACAGGCCGAACAGGTTTGAGCAGCCCCAGTAGTGCGCGATGAGGCGGAAGATGTGGAAGTCCGCCAGCGCCTGGCCCGGTGCACGGGACACCTTCCGCGAGACTCCGATGCGCCGCTCGGAGTTGATGAAGGTACCTTCCTTTTCTCCCCATCCTGCCGCGGGAAGGATCAGATGTGCCAGCTCCGCGCTCTCCGTGGTGGCGTACATGTCCTGCACCACAAAGAAGTCGAGTTTCCGCAGCAGGGCACGAACGCGCTTCTGTTGGATCCACGAGTGCGCCGCGTTGGTGGCGATCATCCACAGCCCCTTGATGCTGCCATCTTCGATTCCCTGGATGATTTGATCATAGGCGAGGCTTGGCCTGTCGGGAATTCGGCTGGCGTGGATTTCGAGCGCATCCGCCACCTTCTGGCGGTGCGCCGGATTCGTGAAATCGTGGCCGCCCATCAAGTTCGTGGTGTTGGAGAACAAGCGCGAGCCCATCGCATTGCACTGGCCCGTGATGGAATTGGCTCCGGTGCCAGGCCGGCCGATGTTCCCCGTCATCAGGGCGATATTGATGATCGCCTGCGCGGTGCGGGTGGCCTCATGTCCCTGGTTCACCCCCATGGTCCACCAGAAGGAAACACGCTCTCCTTCTGCGACGGTCCACGCAAATTTTTCAAATTCCTCATAGGTGAGGCCGATGGCAGCAAGATGCTTCTCAGGCGCGTAGTCAGTCAGGAATGCGCGAAACTCCCCGAAGCCGCGCGTGTGTTCCTGGATGAACGACTCGTCCAGGCTTCCGTGCCGGATCAGCCAGTGCGCCACGCAATAGAGGAGGAGAAGATCCGCCTTGGGTTGGATGGCCAGATGCTGGGTGGCAGCCATCGCTGTCTCTGTCTTTCGAGGATCGATGACGATGATACGCGGGTGGTGCGGATTGCGCAGCACGCGCTGCCACATGATGGGATGGGCAATGCACGGGTTCGCTCCCACGAATACAAGGACATCGCTCTCCTCGAAGTCCGCATAGGTGAAGGGAGGCGCGTCGAAGCCAAAGCTTTCCTTGTACGCAGCCACCGCTGTAGCCATGCACTGGCGGGTATTGCCATCGCCGTGCACCATGCCCATGCCGAACTTTGCCAGTGCGCCCAGGAAGGCCATTTCCTCACACATGATCTGGCCGGTGCTCAGGAAGGCGACGGAATCGCGCCCGTGTTGATCCATGATGGCTTGAAACTTCCGGCAGAACGTCTGCAGCGCCGTATCCCAATCCACCGGCTCGCCATGCAGTATCGGGGTGGTTGCACGATCCGGCGCGGCGAGCGGCGTGAGCGCCTCCCATCCCTTGGGGCAGGCCATGCCCATGTTCACGGGATAGTCCGTGTCTGCAGACAGTCCGATGGCCTGTTTGGATTCATCCAGATGAACCTTCAATCCGCAACCCGTGGAGCAGAAACCGCAGATGGCGCGTGCGATGGACTTTGGCTGAGCCTGGACAGGAAGTTGTCCGAGTCCAAAACGTGCTGGCTCCAGGACCAGTTCACGCGTCATCGGTCCATCGAAGCTTCGGACCATTTTCTGTATCGTGGAGGTCATGTCCGGTGCGAAGAGTGTACGGGTACCACGCCCGGCATGCGGGGAGCGGTGACGCCCACGAAAAACAGATGCCGCTCCAGCACCTGTGAGGCAAATGTTGCCGCCAGCGAGAGCACGGCCCACAGGGCGGTCATCCCCGCCACCGAGATCAGGGACATTACGCCAAGAACCGTGGAGACACCGACTAGGATCAGCCGGGAATCCAGAGTGCCTGATCTGAGCTTCATCAGGGTCTTCGCGGAGCGGTGCCAGTCGCGATCTGGATCCATGGCCGCGCGCCGCATACCACGCTGTTCAAAAG
>JAEYUU010000139.1 GCA_023429545.1 Verrucomicrobiota bacterium | reverse complement strand
GTGGAGCGCCGCAGGTACACCTTGAGATCGGTGAGCGAGTTCTTCCGGAGATGGAACAGAAGCAGGTCGCCACTGATGCGCGAGCGCACGAAACTCACGGACATCACATTCGCCTTCCCCGTGTTCTCCTGGAGCGTGTAGCGCGGGCCCCAGGTGCGGCCACCGTCCGTGGACTTCGCCGCAGAGATGCGCGCCGCGGCGTTGTCCTCCGAGCCGCCGTAGAAATCCGACCATGCGGCGAGCAAGGTTCCGTCCTTCAGCACCGTGACATCACCCTCCGACTGGCGCGGAGCTTCCCGTGTGGAGGAAGCAATGAAGGACTCAATGATCTCCTGGGCAGACGCCGCCGGAAGCAGCAGGCAAAACTGGAGCAGCAGCGAAACAAAAGCCATGGAGGTCGGAGCGGTGCGAGGCATGCCTGTCGAACGTTCCTCGGTGCGGGATTTTTGCAGAGGTGGGGTCATATGGAGAGGCAATGAACGGCACAAGGCACCAAGGGTTTCAACTCTGGCACGATGTAATGACCGCCTTGGTGTGGCTCGATTTCAAAAAGTGGGGCATGGTAAGACGCGCTGGAGGATGGTTTATCCGATGACGCTGTAAGCTTTCACCCGATCCCTCTTGAAAGCAGTGCAGCCCGCACCGACGCTACAGCACCCTTCACATGCCTGATTGGACACGCAGCTTTCCGGACGCGGACCACCGCTGGGTGATGGCGCTGCGGCCTGCGGACGAGGCGAAAGATTTCTTCGCACAGCAGGAAGCGACGGGTGCAATGGTCGCGGAGCGTGCGCGATGGCTGGGGCAGGATGCGGAGAAATATGCGGCGGTGTTGCCTGCCGCGAATCCCGCGCTCGAGGAGACTGAAGCGATGGCACGCACGTGGGGGCATCTGCATGATGAACTCATCACGGAAACAGAAACACTGCTGGCACTGGGCCGCGTGTGGGAGCCGGACATTGTCTGGATGCATCCCGACCATGCAGGCACGCACCGGCTCGCGGGCGGCGTGGTTTGCTTCCCCAGTGCATGGGCGCTGCGGGAGAAGCTGGGCCGCACAATGGCGGAGGTGCATGCGCCAGTCCCGGGACTCAATGCAGAGCTGGGGCGGCAGATTGATACCTTCCTGCAAAAGATGACCCCGGACGCGGTGTGGCGGCGGGAGAACTGGAGCCTCAGCCGTGACGGCGCGCTCAACCATCATCCATCACACCATCGTCCGCGACTCGATGAGACCATCACGCTGGATGAGGTGTGGCTGCGTCTGGAGCATCAGTTGCTCATGAAACTCCCGCTCTCCGGGAGCGTGCTCTTTGGCATCCGCGTGGGAGTGGTGCCACTGCGCGAGGTGATGACCGACCCTGTCGCAACGGCACGACTGGCAAGACTCGTACGAACGATGAGCGGGGAAGCTGCTGCTTACAAAGGACTGGCAACGGGAAGAGGGGCGCTGCTTGCCATCTTGGAACATGAGGAGTGAGGTCGGGCGAATCGAAACGAAACAGAGCATCAATTCCGATTGCCGGAGCACCGGATGCAGGCATCGGTGAGCTGTCATGAAGCGCAAGGACAGCCAAAAGGAATCCGCACCCACACCCGAGCCCAATGCTTTCGCGGGGCTGAACCTGCCCAACCTGCCGCAGGGTCCGAAGCCTGTGGATCCCGAAGCGCCACAGACCCGGTGGAAAATGGGTCGTGTGGTGCTGCAGCGCGAAACGGCGCATCGCGGTGGCAAGACGGTGATCGTGATCAAGGACTTCGCCTCCCACCTTCCCATCTCCGTGATTGAAACCATTGCGAAACGGGTGCGCAGCGCGTGTGGCTGTGGCGGCACGGTGCGCGATCGGCGCGTGGAGATTCAGGGTGATCAGGTTGCGAAGATTCGCGCCGTGCTGGAAGCAGAAGGCTTTCAGGTGGCGGGTGTGAAGCCATGACGCGGCCTCCGGGACTGTGATGCAGCGCTCTCCACCTGCATCACCCCACCGCTGACTATGTCCTCCGTGCTGGCCCCTTCTGAGTCGGCTGTTCGGTCTTCTGTATCACGACCTGACTGCGCACCGAGTCATCATCTACTTCCAGCTCGTTTTTCGTTTTCGGTGCCTTCTCGCCACTGCTGCCCTTCAGAAGATCACGCACACTTTCCTGCTTCTGGATTTCAGGCCTGGGTTCCTCCAGATTCAGACCGTCCACTTCATTCTTCGAAACCTCATCGACACCATTCCCAGACGGCTCTTTGAGAACGAAGCCCGGTTTGTGAGATGACCTGTCCAGCATGCTGAGCTTCTCCGGGTTCAGCAGAAACTGCCCATCGACTTCCTCGCCCACGTTGACATCGACCTTCTGGCTCTGGTCCAGGCCAAGGTTCTCCCGCGGCTCCTGTTGCAGTCGCCGGTCTTGAACATTGCGCTCGGCCTCCCTCCACCGTCCGCGGCTCTCCTCATCCAGGGTCAGATTGATGTTCGATTCGATAATCGCCTTCCTTGAATCGATCTCCTCAAGCGCCTCCTGACGCTTGCCCTCGAAGGCCCGCTTCGCCCCGTCCACACCGCCGTGCCAGATGGCGCGGAACTTGTCCCACAGATTGGGGTGCTCCAGCCGCTCCATCCTGCGCTCCATGCGAGCTACGCGTTGGTTGAGCCGGTCCAAGTCCTGCTGCTGGGGAGCCGTCTCGGTGGGCCTGAGTTCGTTGCGCCGCTCCTTCTCGAGTCTTGCAAACTCCACATGCTCTTCGCTGCGCGTGGACTTGCCCGTGGAGTTTGTTTCGTTGCGCACACCTTCGCCATCAAGACGCACCCTGCTGTCGTTTTTGAGCTGGATGGCCATGTCCGTCTTGCGCTGCTCGCAATAAATGGAACCGAGGTAGGAAGTCTTGTGTGTGTTGTCGAGCAGCATCGGGTCCTCCAGGGTATCCAGCGCCCTTGAATTGCCCTGCATGTTCGCGCGCTGCACCGCATAGGAGTCCTTTTGGTGCTGGATGGCCTCGTCGTAGGTTTCCCTGGTGAACTCCATCACCACATGGCCTGCCCTGCGAAGGTCCCGCACATGCTGTTTCATTTCTCCAAGGCGGCTTACGGCGCCTTCAATCTCCGCGGGCGTGAGTTTCCCCCGCTCTCCACGCCCCGGATACTTCAGGGAACTCAGGGTCTCGCGCAATTGATCGGGGTTGAGTTCCTCCATCTTCCTCGCCGTGTCTTCGTGCATGAAGAGAGGCTTGTTGTGCACCGGCTTTCCCTGTGCGTCCTGGAGTCCCACCAGCATCTGCTCACGCGACATGGACGGGAAGCACAGATCGTTGTCGATACCCCTCACCTCGCCCGTATCGGGATCGATGAAGATATTCCCCGGATGGCGGTCAATCTGGCCGGTGATGTAGTCGATGACCTCCAGGTCATACAGCCCTTTCTGCACCTCATGGCGGGAGTAGTCGATATCGAGCTGGTATTCACGGTTCTCGGGGAGCTTTCCCACCACGCCAAATCCGTCCACCCGCACGCTGATGCCGATGGGACGCCCCTGCTCATCCACGCCGAACCGTTCCTCGGAGACCACCTTGGTACCGAGCAACTGGTCCAGCTTGGAGGTGCCGACCGCGCGCGTGAGCATGGCCGTGCCCCTTTCCTCCCCCTCCTGGATGCCCAGCGACTGGTACATGTTCTCATTCTGGCCCTGATTGACCACCTGGCGGTGCAGCGCGGTGGCCTTCACGATGACAGGGTCATTCGCGTAAGCGCCGAGAGCGGGCAAATCCATCTGCACGATGGTCCTGTTCCCCGAGTTCGTTTTCCTGACGAGCCAGTCGCGCTGCTCTTGCAGGCGCCTCCGCTGGTCCTCAGTTAGAGTGTTCTCCGTGTTGAGCCTCTGATCGATCTCCCCGGCAATCTGACCCAACCGGGACATCGCCTCCTTCATGGCGCGGTCCCGGGCCTGCTCCACATGCCGGAGAGCCTCCTCCGGATCCAGCTTGGCGATGCCGCTGAGTTCCCCACGGTTGCCAAGAGGACGATAGCCGGAGGTGGTCACACGGAAGGTCACATTCGCCTGCGTCTCTCCGAGCACCGTCTCACGCTCCTGCATGGTGAAGTCGCCGGACTGTACAATTTCTGTCGGGTCAGGATTGAGTGGCATGGGAGTGACATTGGGCGGATACGGAAAAAACAAGGTGGCGGTTATGAAAAGATTTCGTGTTCGCATGACGGCACGGTGACAACCCGCCCACAGTCCCTCCGTGGCCAACGTGGCGCAGGAGTTTCTGCCCGCGCCAGAGTCGTCCGCCCTCGCGATCTGCACCGTCCGCGTTAACCGATGCGACCTTTCAGTGGACGACCGGGCCAGTTAGTGCACGCCAGTGCAGGCACAGCGTCATGCCTGCCATGGTTATTTGACCCCTTTCTTCACCCCCACATTCTGCTGCTCGCTCTTTTTGTTCCCATCTTCACCTTCATGGATGTGCGTGGTGGCGCGCACGCTCTTGTCCTTGTCCCCGCCCACCTCGAACTTCCTCTTGGTGAGCTGGACGATTCCGCTCTCTTTCATCATCTCGCGCACGCTTTCCCTGCGCTCAAGCGTGGGCTTGGGAGTCGTGGGCGTCGTCGTCTGGGCACTCATGACCTCGAATCTCGCGGTGATCTTCTTCACGCCACCCACCTCAGGACCCTTGGGTTCGGGAACGTCCAGGGACTTCTCCTTGCTCACCTCCTTGC
>JAEYUU010000702.1 GCA_023429545.1 Verrucomicrobiota bacterium | reverse complement strand
GCCTCATCCTGTGCCATGTCGGGACGGACCGGAGAGGCTGGGACAGGGGGCGGGGGTGCTGGCGAAGGGGTGGTAGGCGTCGTGGGCGTCTGCGCAAGCATGACCTCCCCGCACAGGGCGATGGCCATCGCGCTGGCTGCGGGCTTGAGACGTCTCCAGAATGACATGACCTTCAGCCTAAACTTGATTCACGGGCAATTCATCTCCAAATACCATGCTCATGATCGATGCCCCTGACGACAGTACCATTCGCATTCTTTTCCTTGGTGACGTCATGGGAGATCCGGGCCGCCGCGCGGTGGGAGAATTGCTGCCCAAGCTCAAGGAGGAGTTCTCCGTGGACTTCGCCATCGTCAACGGGGAAAACATGGCCGGCGGGCGCGGCCTCACGCCAAAACTCGCCATCGGCCTCATGCGCGCCGGCGCCGCCGTGGTGACCACCGGTGACCACGTGTGGGATCAGAAGGAGATCATCCCGTGGTTCGAGGAGGAGCCGCGGTTGCTCCGTCCCATCAATTATCCTGAAGGCACGCCCGGCAGCGGCTCCGTGGTGCTGGAGACGAAGAAGGGCAAGGTGGGCGTCATGAATGTGCAGGGCCGCACCTTCATGAAGATGTTGCTGGAGAATCCCTTCACGGTGATGCAGGCAGAAGTGGAGAAGATGCGGGAGGAAACCAAGGTCATCTTCGTGGATGTGCACAGCGAGACCACCAGTGAGAAGGTGGCCATGGGATGGTTCCTGGATGGCAGGGTCTCTGCCGTGGTGGGCACACACACGCATGTGCAGACCGCGGACGAGCGCATCCTGCCGGAAGGCACTGCCTTTCTCTGCGATGCGGGCATGTGCGGACCGCTGGACTCCTGCATCGGCATGGAGGTGCAGGCGGCAATTGCGCGCTTCACCACGCTGATGCCCAGCCGCCATCACGTGGCCCGAGGTCCGGTAAAGGTCTGCGGTGTGCTCGTGGATGTGGACGCTGCTTCCGGAAAGGCCCTGGCCATTGAGCGAGTTCAGCGGATGTGGGATATCGACGCGCCGTCCGGCTAAGGCTTGGCCTGCAGCGACACACACACCAGCTCCTTCTCATTCCTTGCGAACACATGCCCGTTCGCAAACGCCGGAGGTGACCAGCAAAGTTTCCGGCCGGAGAACGGATACACAGGATCAAGCAGCTTCGTCCGGCTGATTTCTTTGTAGCCATGCGGCGTGAGTTTCGCCCGGATGAGATTGCCCTCGTCGGTATAGAGCAGCACGCTGTTTCCATTCGGGAAAAAGTGGATCGCGGTGCCGCTGGCTTTGGAAGTCAGGCCATCTTTGCTCCAGACTTTTGCGCCGGTCTTCGCATCCAGACAGACCAGCTCGCCTTTGGTGGTGGCGGAGTACACATGCTCATCGGTGAGCATTGCGGTGGAGGTGTTGCTCAGCACGCGGTGAGATACGGCCTTGGTGTCCGGCCAGAGCACTGATACGTCTGGCGTATCCTGAGCCAGCGTCAGCATCAAACCTGCGACGAGCAGCAGGTCACCTCGCGCCACCGGTGTGGACACCGCATTGTCCGAACTCGTGAGAAGGCGATGCCTCCACAGCACAGTTCCATTCGAGGGATCCAGCGCGCTCAGAGACTGCTGTGTCCATACGACGAGCTGCCTTCTGCCTGCCGCTTCCACGATGATGGGCGAGCTGTTGGCCGAGGCTTCATCGAGTGCATGCCACAGTTCCGCGCCGGTATCCTTGTGCAGAGCAACGACACCGGCATCCGGTTTGCCTCCAATGACGAGTATCAACTTTTCACCTTCAATCAGCGGCGACGCGTTGGTGGAAAAACCTCCGATGCCATACGCCTGGACCAGATCTTTACGCCAGAGTGTGGCCCCGGTTTTCGCATCCAGGCAGAACAAGCCCCCGATCGCGCCAAGCATCCACACCTTGCCATCCGCCGCGATGGGCGTCACGGAGGGTCCGTTTTCCTGGCCTGCCGTGAAGCCCCAGTCGGGATAGGCTGCATCATGTTCATGCTTCCATAAAATCTTGCCCGAGGCTTCGTCGATGCACATCAGCCGCTCCGTGGCCTTCGGCTTTTCCAGCACCACATCCGTGATGTAGACGCGGCCCCCGGCAATGACCGGGCTCGACCATGAATGGCCCACCGGAACCCGCCAGCGCACCTTCAGGCCCTCCGCTGGAAATGTTTCCAGGATGCCCTGTTGTTCAGGCCACGTGTTGTCGCGTGTCGGGCCACGCCATTGTGGCCAATCCTCTGCGGTGGCGTGTGCGAGCGCACAGAGCCAGCAGCTGAGCAGCGTGGAGGCTGAGCGGTTCACGAGGCGACGCATCACCCGGGTACGGAGCGCGTATGCGCGATGGCTGTCATGGCTTCTTCTTCATCCACATCACGGAGCTGATCATGGCTCCGCGCTCATCCGTGATGTTGAAGAAGCACATGTCCGAGTCGGCAGGTGGGAGCGGCGCGATAACCATTCCGTTTGCCACGCTGGCAGGTACCGTCTCCCACTCGCGCTTGTTGATGGCTTCACCGGGTTTCGCATAGGAGAGTGTGGCTGACTTCACCGGGAGTGGGCTGCGCATGGAGGCCTTCACCTTGTCTCCGGCAACCTGGGGAGCATCGCACGTTGGAAGGGGCTTTTCCCCGCGCATCCCGAGCAGGCTGTCGATGTAGAGCCCAATTTCAACAGGCGCCCAGCCTGGCGGATGGCCGTGTGGCATCTTCACCTGGATGCGGATGTTCTTCGGCGTGAGCTTTACCGCGTTGAAGCTCTTCATGTAGCTGTCGAGCGGATACGCAAAGTCGTTCGTGCCATTCACGAAGAAGATGGGCACCCGGCACTGCGGAAGCCAGGTGCCGGGATCATATTGCTTCACCCACTGCGCTGTCTTTTCAGGTCCGAGATTGGTAAATTGATCCAGCCAGCAACTGTTCTCATTCAGGAAACCGCAGCCGTACACCGGCACCGCCGCCTTGAACCGGTGATCCAGCGAAGCCACGATGCAGGTGGTGTATCCGCCCCAGGAAATGCCGGTCACCGCCGTGCGTTCCGGATCCACTTCGGGAAAGCTGCGCAGCAGCGAGTGCGCGAGAATGCCGTTCGCAACCGCGTGATAGGGCCAGTCGTCCGTGATGTCATCCGTCTTGATGGTCTCGAACTTCGCAGGGTGGCCCTGATCAGGCCCTCCCTGCTGCACTGCGGTGCGTTTCTTTTCGTCAGCCTCATCCGGCCGCATACCGCCGAGATCCATAGCGATGGCCGCATAGCCCCGCTTGGCCCAGAGCTCCGCCCACACCTTGAAGGCCGTGCCTCCGCCTCCGTGGATGAGCACCACTCCGGGATATCTGGTGCCGGCCTTCGTCTGAGTGCCGGCCAGTGTGTCCGGCGTCGCGTAGTAGGCAAAGACCCTGCTGGGTTTGCCCTGGAAAGGCTCGCCTGTGTAAAAGAGCGCATGCACCGGGCTCTTCTGGTCCGCCCATTCATGCGTTGGCGCCTTGAAGAGTGGCTCGAGATTCCAGGGGGCCGTGGACTTGGGACCAGCCTGGCCGGTGGGTGCCAGCAGCAACCCGGCCGCGGCAATGAAAGAGAGAAAGCGCATGTCATTGCAAAGGCGGGACACACGCAAATCTTGCACGAACGGGATGCTATTCCCTGAGGGCCGCGCCCAGCTTCTCCCGCCGCGCGTTTTTGGTGAGGGGCTTCATCGCCTCCACGGTCTGGTGGAATTTTTCCCAGTCGCGACCCTGCTCCACATACAACTGGTGGAACGCAGGCACCAGATCATAGTAGGTCGCCAGCGCGGTGAGACGAGCGTTGTTGAGCTGCTTGCCGAACAGCCGGTCATACCCGGCATCACTCTCGCCACGGCGTTTCATGGCGGCGTACGCACTCCGGGTATGGTCGAGGATGAGTTCCTTCTGCCGCCGCATCTCTGCTTCAGGCATCTTGCCCTCCTGAGCATACAGAGCCTCCAATCGCGTCCGCGTGCCGCGAAGCAGGGCGAGGATGCGGCCGAACTCCCTCAGGTCGCTCTCATACTTGGCCAGCGCGGCGGTGTCACCCCTGGCGCGAAGCCACTGCCGCACGCCCTCCTGCCCGCACGCGGTGGCATAGGCTTCATTGAAATCCGTGTCCCCGCTCACGAAGAAGCGCGCATGCGTCAGCTCGTGGAACAACACTTCCGCAAGCTGTGGCTCCTTGTCGTTCACAAAAGTGTTGAGCACGGGATCGGAGAACCACCCCAGCGTGGAGTACACGCGTACGCCACCCACCACCACATCATAGCCCTCCTCCCGCAGTCCTTCCGCCTCCTTCTGCGCGACATCCTCCGTGAAGAATCCGCGATACTTCAGCGATCCCACAAAGGGGTAGTCCCAGGACTTCGCCTTCAGGGAGAATTCCGGGGCGGCATACACATTCCACACGGCAAACTTCCGTCCGAGGTCTGCATAGTTTTTGTACTGACGATCCGTGGGCAGCTTCAGGTGGTCGTGGGCGAAGGCGCGGATCTCCTGCACCAGGGCGAGCTGTGCCTGCAGCTTGGGGCCGGTTTTCGGATCGCGCAGCACCTCGGGAATGGGTTTCGCCCGCCGCAGGATCTCCGCCTGCCCTTTCACCGCCTGGGAATAGAAACGCGAGGTGCTGCACGAGGCCGCACCCAGTATCACCGCCAGCAGTAGCAGCAGGTTTGCTGTTAGACTGACGGAGTGCTGCATTCTGGAAAGGGCTGGGATGCGCATTGGGGGGCACTTTCACTACGCGCCAGCCGCGCGGTGCGCACGTCTCTCCCGCAACTCCCGCCATTTTCTGGCCACGCGCTGCATGCTGGCGCCCAGTGGCAGGGCCAGCATTTCCTCAGGCGTGAACCAGCGCAGTTCCACACTCTCCGGACTGATGGTCGCCAGGGCGCCTTCAGGCGCGATGAGGACAAAGTTCACATCGTAGTGAAAATGCCCGGGCTCGCTTCCGTGCGCCGGGATGGGGTGGACATCCAGCTCAAACGGTCGCGCAGAGGCCACGATGAGACCCTCGATGCCGCTCTCCTCCAGCGCTTCACGCTGTGCCACTCGCAACACGTGTTCATCTCCATCACAGTGACCTCCAAAGTGCAGCCATCGATCCAGTTTGCGGTGATGGTTCAGCAATGCCCTGGATCCATCGGCGCTGACCACGAGTGCGCTGGCGGTAAAGTGACCGGGGAAACACGTGCGGTGAAAGCACTGCGGCTCCGCATCTAGCAGCGCGATCATCTGGTCGCGGAACGGCGCTTCATCCATGCGGCGCGTGAGATCGAGTGCGGCGAGCTGGGCGCGGAGGTCGTGGCGGTTCATCGTGGGGGGATGATGGCTCCCTCTCTGATCTTCGCCGTCGAGTCAACTGGCGCGGCGTGCTGCCCATGACAGTCTGGCGAATTCGTCACGAAAGTTTTTTGCCAAATCCTGTAACAACGGGTCGCGGATGCTTCTGTAACGGGATGAACCCTGGTGTGCCGGAGAAGCAATGCGGAAAATTTTCCAAGCAATGATGCGTTGAGCCGTAATGCTGGCTGGCAGCCAGAATACAACCATGACTTTTCCCGGTACCACCTGCCTCTGGACTCGTGTCTTCCCTAGTGGGATGGCGCGATGGAACGCTGGCGCGAACGCGGTGGAAGCCGTGCCGATGCGGCTCACACCCATGCGGCAAATGGGCTGTCGTCACGACTTGCCGCGCGCCAGGGACCGCACCCTTCCTCGGTTTTGGTAACACCGGTGTGAATAAAATAAGGCACGATGTAGACAAATTGGTACGGCCTGTGCGTCAGCATTGGAAATCCCACCTGGAGTCTCCCTTCGGCTTCGCTGCATCTTCGCCGTGTGCCATTCCTCTGAGAAGCCAACCCTCGAAAAATCATGACCATGCAAAGCGTGAAATCTCTCTTCATCACCGTCCTTGTGCTTGGCGCAGCCTTCCTGGCCTACGACTATTTCCTTGCACCGGCGAAGGACAGGATGGTCTTCAAGAAACCGCTCGCGAACAGTCAGCAGGGCGGTGTGGCGCCTTCCTCGCCTGTCACCGCCACGGCTCCAGCATCGCAGCCCGTATCACGGGAGCAGCCTTCTTCCACAGCAGAAGCACCCCTCCGTCCCGTTCCGGATCCCTCGCCGTTTGCTCCCGCGCCTGCTCCCATGACGCCCGTGGCCACTACGGATGCATTCACGCCACCCGCCATCCCCAATGTGGAACAGGCCACGGCAAACTGGTCACGCATCCCGGCCACTGCCTTCCCTCGTCAGGTGAAGCTCATGCGACCGGTGGTGTTCAAGGCAGTGTATGGCAGCACGCAGATGGCCGCAGGCACTGAAGTCACCGCGCTCGCCCTTCAGAACGGTGCGCTCACCCTCGCGCCCACTCCGTCATCCGCCGCACGAGCCTCCGCGGTCATTGATGCCACGGATCTCAAGGCCACACTGACCGTCGCCTACAACGTCTGGCGTGAGCGTCGCATTGAGGAGGCGCGCATCGCCTGGAAAAACCGCGACCGGGCTCCGTCGCCCAGCGCTTCCACACCCGCGGTAGCGGCTGATGGCAGACCCCAGCCTGGCGTGGACGGTACCTACCCTCTGCTGCTGGCCAGCATGCGCGCAGGTGCGGTCACGGAGGTTACCCCCACTTCCATCACACGTTGGGGAAGCGTTGAACAGGGTGACCTCAATGGCAAACCCTGCTGGATGGTCACGGTGGACTACGATGCGCAGACAGCATTTGGCAAGTTCAGCACGACCGCCGTGGCGAAAATCGTGGATGGCCGCGTCGCCGGCTGGTTCTACAAGGGTTCAGGGGAACCGGTGCCATAAGATGGTCCCTGAGAAGGGTTTGGTTTCAATCACTGACGGGGCACGATAACTTGAGGAAGTGGAAGGATGAAACGTCCTTATGGGGAGTTTCGAACCCGCCTCTCTTTAAGGAGATTGCTTGAAACATGAGGTGATACACCACACTTCAGAAAGCAAGCATGCTTCCTGTTGGTGTTGGTTAGTGTGACTTAGTGGTTCCCCAAGTCACCATTCACCCCTGACGTAGCTTACCGCCGCTTCTTTCCCTTGCGTCCGAACATGATGGCGCGCGCCTTGTGCTCGGTCGCCAGCACGGG
>JAEYUU010000120.1 GCA_023429545.1 Verrucomicrobiota bacterium | reverse complement strand
TCAGTATCCTGCGCAGGGCACGAATTGCGCCGATGCGTGAGTTTTTTAGCGGTGGATCTTCTGGTTACTGACCTACTGAATTCTGCTTACTCTCCTCCGGCCATCCCAGCTGATTCACCATTCACTTCAGTGGCATCACCGTGCTCAGGATCATGGTCATGGTGATCCCCGTGATGGCGATGATGCTCAGCAGGAGGGTCCAGGTCTTCAGGGTTTCCTTTTCGGTGAAGCCGCTCAGGCGGCTCACCACCCAGAAGCCGCTGTCATTCATCCAGGAGAATCCAGTCGCGCCGAAACCGATGGCCAGGAACAGGTAGAGCGGATGGCAGGGAAGATTCGGCAGGAGCGCGATGAACATCGCCGAGGTGGTCTGCATGGCGACGGTCGCGGATCCCTGGGCCACGCGGAAGACGAACGACACCAGGAATCCGAGGAACACCAGGTTGATTCCCTGCTGGGACTTTGCCCATACCGCCAGCGAATCTCCCACGCCGCACTGCGTGAGCATGTAGCCAAATGCTCCCCCGGCTGATGTGATCAGAATGATCACGCCCGCAGTCTCCAGAGGCGGGCCAACCATCTCTCCAATCCGGTTCATGGACAGGCCGCGCTGCCGTTTGAGCAGCCACAGGGATAGCACCGCGCCAATCACCAGGGCGATGTTCTTGTTTCCGACAAAATCGATGACGCCCTTTACCTTCAGAAAGGAATCCCGGCTCCCGAAGGCGGCAACGGTGGAGGAGGCCAAGCCGGAAGGAGCCGCTCCCCCTGCTGCAATGGCTGGAGTTGAAACTGGGACTGGGGTCGGCTGCGCGGGAGCGGATGTTGTCGTCCCCGTGCCTTGGGCGGCCACCGGGGCCAGGGCGGCTTTTCGCGCCTTGTCGTCCGATTGCTTCACCACCTCGAACACGGAAGACAGGCTGATCAACGCAATGGGCACGATGATGGGTAGAAGCGATGCCGTGAATCCCGGGAGGGAAGACTCCGGCTTTTCCATCATGGCCCTCGCATCCGCGAGCGGCAGACTGGCGGTCTCGCGCACGGACACGGGGAACTTTTTGTTCAGGAACTGGCAGGCGAGCCACCCGACGACCATGGGAATGGCGCCTGCGACAATGCCGACCCAGATGGAAACACCGACATCAATGCCCAGATTCTCCGCCATGAAGATGGGGCCAGGGTGGGGGATGGTGAGCGCATGCGTGATGACGCCCCCGGCGCAAATGGCCATGACATAAAGCGCGAAGTCCCGGCCGGTACGCAGCGCCATGGCCACGGCAATGGGAATCATCAGCATGAACATGCTGTCAAAGAAGATGGGGATGCTGAGGATGTAAGTGCTGAGCACGATGGCAAAAGAGACGCCGGCCGGCTTCGTTCCGCACACGGCAAGAAACCGGCGCACCACTTTGTCCGCCGCGCCGCTCTCCATAAGACACATGCCGATGATGGTGGCCATGCCGATGATGATCGCCACACCGCCGGCAGTCTTGCCGAAACCCTCCGCGGTGATCTCCACCGCCCGGACCAGTTGGCTCTTTTCGGGAGCCTTGGGGTCGGAGGGGAGGCTGCCAGCGATGCACCCAGCCAGGAGCGCCGCCAGGATCAGCGCGAGAAAAGGGTGCAGCCGCACCACAGAGATGCCAATGATCACCGTGGCCACACTGATGAGGAGCACGATGAAGGGCCACGTGTTCAGGGCGGTGGCGGCGAGAATCGGAGAAAGCATGGCGTGGTTTTAGAGAGAGTGGCGCAAAGTGGCAAGTTGGAATGTGCCGTCATTCGCGGCGCACTGTGCCCGCTGGCCGTGCACCGGTGGCCGCCTGGCTGGTGAGAGCGTCGCCCAGATCCGCGCGCATCCGAGTTGCCAGTGCGCTTAGGCGCTGCACCACTTCGGGATGCTGCACGCTCACGTCCCGCTGCTCGCCGGGATCTTCATCCAGGTTGTATAGCGACAGCCCAAGCTGCTCGACGCGATAGCCGTGACGCGAGGCGATCCCTTCCACGCCAGACCTGGTGATGTCGTCCGGCTTGAGATTCGCCCAGTTGGAGGGCTTGCCGTCGCGACCGGGCTCCGCGGCCACCGTGAGATAGGAGTGCGGGAAGTGAAGCTTCCATGGTCCGCTGCGCACCGCATGTAGCTCCGTGCCAGTATAGAAAAAGAGCGCTTCATGTGGCGACTTAGCTCCCGGCTCGTCCATCAGCACGGGCAGGATGTTCTTGCCATCAATCTTTAGCTTCGGCTGTGGCTGTTCCAGCAGCGTGGCCACGGTGGGCAGGAGATCCATGGTGGAGAGCATTTCGTCACACGCGCGCCCTGCGGGAATGCGTCCGGGCCAGCGCATGATGCAGGGGGTGCGCACGCCGCCCTCGAATGCGGTGAGCTTCCCTTCGCGGTAGGGCCGTGCCGTTCCTGCGTGCGTGCCATAGCTGAGGAAGGGGCCGTTGTCGGAGAAGAAGATGACCAGCGTGTTCTTCTCAAGGTCGAGCTCCTTGAGGGTGGCCAGCACCCGGCCGATGCCGGCGTCCAGTTCCTCAACGACGTCACTGTACAACCCCGCCCCACTGCTTCCCTTGAATTTTTCCGAGGCGAAGATGGGCACATGCGGCATGACGTGCGGGATATACAGGAAAAAAGGGCGGTCCTTGTGCTTCCGGATGAATCCCACAGCCTTCTCCGTGAACTGTTGCGTGAACTGCGCCTCATCTGGATACGTGGCAATGACCTTGTCACCTTCCATCAGGGGCAGGGGAGGCATGTTCTTGATGACCGGGTGGTAAGGTCCATTGTCGTTTGAGTACGGGATGCCGAAGAACTCGTCGAATCCATGGTGCACCGCGCCGAGACTTCCCAGACCTAGATGCCATTTGCCATAGCAGGCCGTGGCGTAGCCGCGCGCCTTGCATACCTCAGGCAGCAGCAGCTCTTCCGGGCTGATTCCGTTGGGGCTGGTGTGATTCAAGGCTCCTTGCAAACCGATGCGGTTCGCATAGCTCCCGCTCATGAGAGAGGCGCGTGATGCCGTGCACACTGCTTGGGAAACGTAGAAACTGGTGAAGCGAGCACCTTCGCGGGCGAGTTGATCGAGATGCGGTGTTTTGATCCCTTGCGCGCCAAAGCAGCCCACATCCGAATACCCCAGATCATCCGCCACGATCAGCACGATGTTGGGTGGAGGCTCACTTGCGGCTGGGAGTGCCGCCACAAAAGTGGCGAGACAGGCGACAATCGTAGGAAGGAAGCGGAAAAGCATGGCGGGAGGAAACGTGAAGATGTGCTGCGCGCTTGCACGAACTGAAAGTCGCCTTCATGCTCCCACCCTATGTTTTCTCTCTCTGGCAAGACAGCGGTCATCACAGGCGCAGGCAGCGGCATTGGAAAGGCGATCGCAGTGGCGTTCGCAAAGCAAGGCGCGCACGTGGAGGTGCTGGACCTCAATGAATCCGCCTCCGCGGAGGTGGTGGCAGAAATCAAGAACGCAGGTGGCAGTGCCACTGCCTCCGCCTGCGACGTGGCGGACGCCGGCTCGGTGGAAAGCACCTTTGAGGCGGTATGGAACCGTCAGCAGCGACTCGATATCCTGGTGAACAACGCTGGAATTGCCCATGTGGGCAATGTGCTCAACACTGCCGATGCTGACCTCGACCGTATTTACGGGGTGAATGTAAAGGGCGTGGCGCACTGTCTTAAAGCCGGAGTGAAGCGCATGCTCACCCACGGGGGCGGTGTGGTGCTGAATCTCTGTTCCATCGCCGCGCTGATGGGCATCGGCGACCGCTTCGCCTACAGCATGAGCAAGGGCGCTGTCCTGGCCATGACCTACAGCGTGGCGCAGGACTACATGAAGCAGAACATCCGCTGCAATGCCCTCTGCCCCGGCCGCATCCACACGCCTTTTGTGGATGGCTTTATCAAAAAGAACTATCCGGACAAGGTGGATGAGATGTTCGAGAAGTTGTCCAAGACCCAGCCGATTGGCCGCATGGGAACGCCGGAGGAAGTGGCCGCGGCTGCCGTTTTCTTGTGCAGTGACGAAGCGAGCTTTATTACGGGCGTGGCGTATCCCGTTGATGGCGGGACTCTCTATTTGAGGTAGGCTCAGGAATGAATCGAGTCCGTAATATAGGGTCCCTTGCTCGCCCGCTGATCTTGGCGGGCTGTGCTTCCGCCTTTATTCTATGGATCACCTTCCAGCTTTTGATGACGAATTTCGACTTCGATTTGGGTCCTGTCATCACCAAGCTGCTTCGCGCTGTCACATTGGAAGCAAACTAATGCCTCAATAGGTGGCCCGGCCCCCGGACAGATCAAACACCGCTCCCGTACTGAACGAGCAGTCTGCCGAACACAACCATCCCACCATGGCGGCTGCTTCCTCGACCTTGCCAAAGCGATTCATCGGAATCTTGGAGCGCATGTAGTCGATGTGCTGCTGGGTGAGTTGCTTGAGGATCTCCGTTTCGATGACCGCAGGCGTCACGCAGTTCACGCAGATGTTGGAAGTCGCCAGTTCCTTGCCGAGGGACTTCGTCAGGCCGATGACGCCAGCCTTGGCGGCGCTGTAGTGCGCGGCATTGGGATTGCCTTCCTTCCCGGCGACACTGGCGATGTTCACGACACGTCCATAACCATTCTTCAGGAGGTAGGGAATGGTGGCCCGACAGACAAGAAACACGCCGGTGAGATCGATGTCCACCACGCGGCGCCAGTCGGCGACATCCAGTTCCCAGGTCTTTGCATTCGTGCCGGCGATGCCAGCATTGTTTACCACAACGGAGATGGAGCCGAAATGGCTGGCCGTCGCGTCAGCAGCCTCTTTGGTGGAACTCTCCGAGGTCACGTCGACCTTTGCGGTGTGCACCGGACCAAACGATGACAGTTTGGCTTTTGCACTCTGGAGTGCCTCATCATCCACATCCCACAGACAGACGGGAGCCCCAGATTGAAGCAGGCGTTGGGAGATGGCATAGCCAATGCCGCGCGCGCCTCCGGTGACGATGGCGACTTGATCATTGAGGTCGAGGTTGTTCATGTGGGAATACACGTACGCTAGATTCGGCAGCGATTTGCATTCGCATGTCCCCTGCACTCCTACTTTTGGAACGTTGCGTAGGTTTTACCTGCGTCATCCACCACGGATACGATGCCTTGGCCCTCCTCCACTCGCACGAATTCCCAGGGGAAGTCAGTGACCATATCCACATTGAAGTTCTGTTGCTGATGGTATCCTTCGATGCTGATGTCGTGATTGTACGGGTCCAGCAGGAGTAACACGCCAAATGCCGGCACAAAGTGACCCCAGTTCACCGCTCTTCGTGCTTCGATTTGTACGTTGCCATCTGACAGGGCTCTGGATTTCACCACATGCAATGCCAGGAAAGATGCCCAAGTCCATTGTAAGACCATCAGTCCGAGGAGCACACCCCATGGGGACTTGACGAGACGTTTCATGAACAGGCGTCTTCAATGATTATCCCTCGGCACCGCCGCGCCCACGTTGCGGTAGCACGTGGCGAAATCCAGGCACATGCCGGTGCTGAGTTGACCGGTGCATTTGCGGTGAATCTCCTGCCACGGTGTCTGGTTCTCCAGCACGGGCGGCTTCCACGCAGCGCGGCGGGCGTTCCATTCGTCCTCGGGCACCAGGGCATCGCAGCGGCAGGTGTTGAG
>JAEYUU010000103.1 GCA_023429545.1 Verrucomicrobiota bacterium | reverse complement strand
GTCTGGGACGCCGCATGTGGACCTGCTGCGAATGGGGCATGCCGCTGATGCTGGTGGCCGGTGGCGCGGGCGCCATGCGTTTGCTCGTTGCATTTCTGGAACGCCTCGCCCTGCGCCAAAAACACGGCCCTGCCTACCTGCCGAACGTTGCTCCCGTAGTGCATGAGAAACGCAAACGCCGGTCTACGATTGCCTCACGCGGCGTCTCTGCTTTCGCCACATGCCTGGGGCTGCTGCTCATCGCACACGCCGCCCTGGCAGGCGTCGCGGCAGGGATGCTCTACCTTTCCAATCAAGGCAAGGGCAGTCCCGGCATCACCATCCCCCAGGAATTGCGCGCCCAGGCTCTCAACGAGGCGCGCAAGAACGTCCCTGTGCTGGCAAATGTACCCGCCGAGGATGCACGTCTCCATGTTTCCGTCTGTGAGGTCGGCCAGTATGTCTGCGAACTGGGCGCCTCTGAAAACCAGAACCACTGGGCGCGCAGTTTTGAGATCCGCCCTTATACGCGAGCCGTGGCCTTTGCCCGCCGGCAGGAGCAACCCGGGAATGGCAAAGCCACCCTGCAACTCCGCAGCTCCCCTGATGACATCCCCCGGGACACGCCGCTGCTGCTCATTGGCGTGCGCAACATCGATCCGCAGGCCCACCTGAACCATGACGTGGAAATGATCGAGGTGCTCGGCTTCGTTCCTGTCCGTGTGGATCCGCTGCAGCACACGGCCAGCGCGGACATGAGCAAGGCCACCTGGCTGCCAGCCACTCCGGAGGCGGAGAGGGTTCTGGGCATCCCGCAGCCGTGACCCGGAGTCGCCGGCGCTCTACAAACTCCACTTGAGTGCCGCGGCCGCGAAGGGTGCGGTATCCAGGTCCGTATCACGCAGCACACGCTCCTGGGCATCACGCAATTCCAGTTCACCACCGAAGCTCACACCGGCGCGCACGGAAAAACTCAGACGGTTGCTCATCTTCTTTTCCAGGCTGAGTGCGACACGCCACAGACTGAGATCGATCTGCCGCACCTCATCCTCCCCGGTACCCGTGGTCCAGCCACCACCTGCGGGATAGGTCACGAGCGCCAGCGTCCAGGTGTCCGAAGGCCGCCAACCAATCGCCACGATGGGAGGCGTGGCCTGCACGATGAACTCAGGACTCGGCTCCCAGATGAAACCCAAGGCGGGGTACACCTTCACCTCCCCGAGGTCATAGGTCATCACCACCCCACCTGCAAAATCGAGGGAGTCATTCCACTTGTACCCGGCAATTGCCAGCGCGGTTAGGCTGAAGGAATCACTGGTCACGTCATCGAAGTCCGTCGCGAGCCCCGGCGTTACAAAACCCAGACCCCACCAGCGCGAGTCCTCCGGCGCCCAGCGCATGGCAACCTGGGCCTCCAGCGCGTGCAGTTCGGTATCGATTGGGATGGCGCCATTCAGTTGGAAGCCGCGCAACTCATAGCCGAGGGACAGGCCCACCAGCAGTTCATCACTGCCGAACTTCGCGAGAGGCGCCACCACGCGTGCCTCCCACATCTCCAGCCCACCTGGGGCGCCATCCAGCCCCAGCTCATCCTGCCAGGTGAAATCCGCCGTGTAGGAAGGCTTGCCAAAACCTCGCGCGGCAGGGTCGATCAACTCGGCTGCAGGAGCGAGTGCGGAAAACAGGGCGACAGCAGCCGCGCTGAAAAATTGGGTGGGGTTGGGACGCATGCGCCAAGGCATACGCATCGGGCGCAGAATCCGGGTGCAGACATTTCGGGAAATCGGCACCCTGCCCAAAACATTCGCCCATTGCATTTCCCGGCATTTCACCACAACCATAGGCGCATGCACAGCATGACAGGATTTGGGCGCGGCGAAGCCATCGCGGATGGCATCGTATGGCGCGCGGAGGCGTCCTCCGTGAATCGCAAGCAGCTTGAACTCGTGGTGAGCCTTCCCCGCGAACTCTCCGAGCTGGACATTCCCTTGCGCAACCGCTGTGCCGCACGTCTCTCCCGGGGCAGGGTGCAGGTGAGCATCTCCATGGACCAGGGCGCGGGCTCCGCCAGCCGGCTGCGTGTGGATGAAACACTCGCGCAGCAGTATGCGGATGCGCTCCACCACCTCGCGCAGAAAATGCACATCTCTCCCACGCTCTCCCTCACGGAAATGACGCGCTGGCCCGGCGTGTTCTCCATCGAGCAAACCTCGTGGACCGCGGAGCAGGCGCTGCCTCACCTGGAAAAGGCGGTCGATGCCGCACTGACGCAAATGCTCGCGATGCGCCAGGCGGAGGGTCTCAACCTCAAGACGGACATCTCCGGCCGGCTGGATGCACTCCAGGTCATGCTGCGGGACGCGCGCGCGCTTTCACCTCAAATCATCGAGCGCCAGCGCGACATGCTGCGCCAGCGGCTGGCGGATGCCGGCCTGCCCCTGCCTCTGGATGATGAACGCCTCGTGAAGGAGATCGCCCTGTTCGCAGATCGCAGCGATACGACCGAAGAACAGACACGCGCGGAGAGCCACATCGCCCAGTTCCGCACCTATATGGACAGCGGCGAACCCGTGGGCCGGTCCCTGGATTTTCTCTCGCAGGAACTCTTCCGGGAATTCAACACCATGGGAAGCAAGGCCAACCATGCGCAGCTCGCTCAGCTCGTGGTACGGGCAAAGACGGAACTGGAGAAGATTCGCGAGCAGGTGCTGAACGTCGAGTGAGGGGGAGGCATCGATACGAGATGATGCGCCCCGTTCAACATGGAGCGGCGACTTCAGTCGCTGACGAGGCGTTGCGGGTTCGCTGACGCATCTCCTCCGAATCGTGGCATCGCCTCATCACAAATTCACCCCTGCGAGCTTGAGCAGCTTCATCGTGACAAAATACAATCCCACGGTGCCGGCGATGCACACGCCGAGCGCGGCCCAGAAACCCCAGCCCTGGCGCAGCAGCCACGGCAGCACGAGGAACATGGGCAGGGTGGGCAGCACAAACCAGAAGGTGCCAAACGCGTGGTTCGCGATCAGCATCGTATCCTTCTTCTCCACGTAGA
Organism: Verrucomicrobiota bacterium; assembly: GCA_023429545.1. Lineage (GTDB taxonomy): Bacteria > Verrucomicrobiota > Verrucomicrobiia > Verrucomicrobiales > Verrucomicrobiaceae > Roseimicrobium. The sequence continues at coordinate 176 of JAEYUU010000103.1, read as the reverse complement.
GCCAGATGAAGGCGAGCAGCGAGGTGAGTGGCAGGGAGTGGATGATGCTCGCGGCAAAGTTGTTCCGCTTCGCCGTCTCCGTCACCACGACGATGACACTGGCACTGAGCAAGAGTTTGATGAGGTAGTAGAGCATGAGAGGATGGAGTGCAGGGTTATTGGTCGTTTGATGATGA
>JAEYUU010000695.1 GCA_023429545.1 Verrucomicrobiota bacterium | reverse complement strand
ACCTGGGGCACTTCAACAATGGAGGGTTGGTTTGCTTTTGGGTAGAGTTTTGCCCTAGGAAAATTCAGCGCTCGATTGAATGCGGTATACTGAGACGCGTTCACCGTGCGGATTTGGTTCACGAGCCCGGCCACGCCGCTCGCATTCTCTCCTCCCACTTGCAGGAGCGAACTACCTGAAATCCGGCCCCGTAATCCGGCCATCAGAATCACGATAGGTCACGTTGCCTGCGGAACTGATGTACTTGGTGCCAACGATGCGGCCGTTGCCGTCGCGATACGTGGTGGTGGAAGTGTCGCCTGCCGTGGTGGTCGTGGCCGTGGTGGTGATGACCCCGCGGGCGTCGCGCGTCGTTTCCGCGCCGGTGGGTGACCTGTAGGTGTTGCCCAGGATGCGCCCACTGCCATCGCGATGCGTGGTGGTGGAGGTTTCGCCAGCCGTGGTCGTGCTGGAGCTGGCGATGATGCGGCCTCGTCCATCCCGCGTGATGACTGTCCCGGTGGATGTGGTGCTCGTCTGCCGCTCGATGCTGCCACGACCATTGCGAGCTGTCTGCGTGGCGCCGACACCAGGCGCAGGAATGGTGGCGATGTTCAGGCTGAGATTGCCCGCTGAGAGGTCTTTGCCTTTGCCAATGATGGCGGCCTGTCTGGGTGGCGCGGCGTGTACCGCGAGAGCGAGAAATACAGAAGCCAGCGGAAGGATCGCGAGGGTCTTCATGGGAAACAGCAGTTGACTCGTGGACATGACAGCATTCTTACAGACGGCCTGCGGCGCAAAAAAGTCACTTGGCAGATTACAACGTCGCTTCAGCATGAGTCATGCCTGAAATTGATCCTGAGCCCGCCTTTCCAACCTTCCGGGAGGCGCTCCGTTTCTGGATCAAGCTGGGATTCATCAGCTTCGGCGGCCCGGCGGGGCAGATCGCCATCATGCACAAGGAACTGGTGGAGAAGCGCCGCTGGATCAGCGAGCCGCATTTTCTGCACGCGCTGAATTTCTGCATGCTGCTTCCCGGTCCTGAAGCGCAGCAACTCGCCACCTATCTTGGGTGGCGGCTGCACGGTGCGCGCGGGGGCATCGCAGCGGGGGCTTTCTTTGTGCTGCCCTCCATGATCCTCTTGTGGGCGCTGAGTTGGCTGTACATGACCCATGGAGATGTCCGTTGGGTGAAATCCGTGTTCTATGGGCTGGTCCCCGCCGTGATCGCGATCATCGCCAGCGCGGGGCTGCGCATCGGAAGCAAGGCGCTCAAGACCCCGGCGCTATGGCTGGTGGCCACCGCTTCATTCGTGGCCATCTTCTATTTCAAAATTTCCTTTGTGTGGATCATCCTGGCGGCGGCGGCGATCGGCTGGCTCGGCTCGCGCCTTCTCCCGACACAATTTCCCACGACGCAACCCCATGGCAACGGTGCCGACGAAGGTGGGCAGGGCTTTCTCAAGCTGCCACCCACGCAGGCTGCCACGTGGATGCGCACGCTGAAGGTGACTGGCGTATGCTGTGCGCTCTGGTGGTTCCCGGTGCTGCTCTCCGGTGCATGGCAGGGCTGGGGGAGCGTGGTTTTTCGTGAAGGCGTGTTCTTCAGCAAGGCGGCGCTCATGACCTTCGGCGGAGCCTATGCTGTGCTGCCGTACGTGGCCCAGCAGGCGGTGGAGCATCACGGCTGGCTGACCCAGCCGCAGATGATGAGCGGTCTGGCGCTGGCGGAGACCACTCCAGGCCCGCTGATCATGGTGCTGCAATTTGTGGGCTTCGCAGGCGCATGGCAACATCCCGGGCCCCTGAGTCCGCTGCTCGCTGGTACCATGGGCGCACTCATCACCACGTGGGCGACGTTCCTGCCCTGCTTCCTGTTCATCTTCCTCGGCGGCCCGCATGTGGAGCATCTGCGCTCGCGCCCGCTGCTCTCCATGATGCTCACCTCCATCACGGCGGCGGTGGTCGGCGTGATTGTGAATCTCGCGGTGTGGTTCGCGTGGCACGCCCTGCGACCTGTCTCAGGCGGGTGGGATTGGTTCGTGTTGGTGGTGTCCCTGGCCGCGTTTGTGGCGCTGACGCGGTTCAAGGCTGACGTGGTTCAGGTGATTGGCGTGTGCGCGATTCTGGGCCTCGTCTGGAAAATGGTGGCGTAACCTTTTACTCAATCGAGGACTGCGGCTTCGCCCCGCGCTCCCTCTCCCGGTAGCTGGAGGGCGGGAGGCCGGTGAGCTTCTTGAAGTCCTTGCTGAAGAAGTACGGGTCGCGATAGCCACACTGACGGGCGATCTCCTTCACGGGCTCGTCCGTATCAATCAGCCGTCGCTTTGCCTGGCTGATGCGCTCACGACGCAGCCAGTCAATCGGGCTGGTGCCCATGCTCCGCTTGAAGGTGCGGATGAAGTGGCTCACGCTCATGCCAGCCAACGCGGAGAGATCTGCCAGGCGCAGCGGATCCGCGTAATGCTGCCGCATGCGCACGAGGGGGCGCTCCAGGGCACTGGGCACGGACGTCATGGTGTCCATGTCCGCCACATCGCGGAAGCGGCTCTCATAGAGCAAGGCCAGCAGGCGTGCCAGACTGGCGTGCATGCGCGCTGGGCTGGCCGGTGAGGGTGCGTCAAAAATTTCGAAAATCTCGCTGAAGCACGCCTTCACGGCAGCGTCATCCAGGCCAGCAAACACCGGCAGATCCGTGATGCGCAGGACGTTCGCCAGGGCATCGAGCCCGGGTCCATCGATGCGCACCCAGTACAGCTCCCACGGGTCTGCCGCATCCGCCCGGTAGGAATGGGGATGCCAGCAGGAGACCCAGTAGAGGCCACGACTCTTCACACGATGGGTCCGCCCGCTCACTCGCACGGACCCCGAGCCGCGCAGGCAGTAGACCAGCTCATGCCCTGCCAAGGTCTCGCGGTCGATGTGGTGGCCCTTATCCGCCACGAGATGCCCCGCGCGCACCGTATGGTAGAGCGCTCCGCGAAGGGCGTCCCTCTCGGTGTGGAAATAGCTGCGGAGAAACCGGCTCATGCGCCCGCATGCTAGTGGAGGAATGCGAAGCGTGGCAAGCGTGCCCGCCCGTACGGATGCTCCTACGAGATGGAGTATCTGCGCCTTGCAGCCAGTTCGTGATTATTCCGCGAGCCCACGGGCCTGGGCGACCACCTCGCCGTCCTCCTCCCAGAAATCAACGTTCATCGGGCGGCAGCACACCTCACAGTCGTAGTCCACGGTGCACGGCACCTCAGTGATATAGGGGGCTGGCACCTCGAATTCCTCAAAACAGGTGGGACAGGTGACGGTGGGCATGGGGAAGGGTCAACAGGTCATGAGTCAACGTCAACGGGGCAAAACGGATGCAAATTCAATCGAAATCGGACCATCCGCCAGTTGCCCTCATC
>JAEYUU010000753.1 GCA_023429545.1 Verrucomicrobiota bacterium | reverse complement strand
GCATCATCCAGGTGAGTACGGGCGGCGGCGAGTTCGCCTCGGGCGTTTCGGTGAAAGACATGGCTCTGGGTGCCATCGTGCTGGCAGAGGCTGCGCATCGCCTTGCGGAGCGCTTCAATGTGCTCATCGCCCTTCACACCGACCACTGCCAGCCCGGCAAGGTGGAGAAGTTCCTCAAGCCCCTCATCGCCGAGACCGCCAAGCGCCGCGCCGAGGGCAAGGGCAACCTTTTCAACTCCCACATGCTGGACGCCTCCGAGCTCCCGCTGGCGGAGAACATGAAGCTCTCCAAGGAACTGCTCGCCGAGTGCGCCAAAAATGAAATCATCCTTGAGGTCGAGGCTGGCGTCGTGGGTGGTGAAGAGGATGGCGTGGACCATGGCGACCAGCCGAATGAAAAGCTCTACACCAGCCCTGAGGACATGGTGGAGGTGTATGAATCCCTCAATGGCATCGGCCGTTTCATGTTCGCGGCCACCTTTGGAAACGTCCACGGCAGCTACAAGCCCGGCGCGGTGAAGCTCAAGCCTACCATCCTGCGCGACGGCCAGGCCGCCGTGGTTGACAAGTACGGCAAGGAAGCCGCGTTCGACCTCGTCTTCCATGGTGGCTCCGGCACCCCGCTGGAAGAAATCCGCGAGACGCTCGGCTACGGCGTGGTGAAGATGAACATCGACACGGACACCCAGTATGCGTACACCCGCCCCATCGTGGACCACATGATGAAGAACTACGACGGTGTCCTGAAGATCGATGGCGAGATCGGCGACAAGAAAGCCTATGACCCCCGCGGCTACCTGAAGAAGGCCGAACTCGGACTCTGCGAGCGACTCAAGCAGGCCTGTGATGATCTCCTGAGCACGGGCAAAACGATCTACGGAAAAGTGTAGTCGATCATCGATCGCCTTCTGCTCCATCACTCAGGCCGCGACTCATAAGGTCGCGGCCTTTTTTGCTGCCAGAACCTCCACGCGTCTCGTGACTGCTCATCAGGATAGCAGCCGATTCTCTCCGAAAGTCGGCCACTATCCGCCGCAGACATGGTGGCATGCGTCGTGCCTACTTCTGCTGACCAGGCTTGTCGGGAGCATCACTGGCAGCGGAACCTGGGGAGGGCTGCTTTTTCGCAGGCTGCCCCTTCACCCGCACCGGCAGCTCCGTGAGTTTCACGGGCCAGTCATCCGTGCGGAACGGTGAAGCTGGCAGACCCGCGGCATTGAAGAGTGTTGCCTGCGTATTGGGAACCCAGGCATAGCGCACCGCGACTGGTTTTGCCACGGCATCACTGGAGACGTGCACCTTTCCTTCCACGATCTTCGCCTGGGCTGGCTTCCACTGCTGGTCTTCGCCGGCAATCACAAACTCCTTCAGTTCGCCGCCCTCCGCCTTCAGGCCGTCGGCGTGGGTGAAGCTCAGCACTATTTTGCCGTCAATTACCTCGTGCTTATCGAGCATCGGTCCGCTGAACTCGCCCTCTTTTCCATACACTTTGCTGAGCGCCCACAACGAAAGACGATTGCCCACGGCCTGTTTGTTCTTGGGGTGGATGTCCTTGGGATCGCCCACATCAATGGTGACCGCCATGCCGGTCTTGGGGAGCTTCAGGGTCTTGAGCATGGCTTCACGCACAAGGCACCATCCGTCCGCGCGGCCAATGAAGTTGGGGAGTTGCACCCAGGCGAATGGAACGTCGTCGTCCCAGGCTTTGCGCCATTCCTGGACCAGCAGCGGAAGATGATACTGGTAGTACGGTGCTTTTTGCGGTGCCGAGTTTGCCTCTCCCTGATACCACAAGATGCCTCTGAGCGCGTAAGGCTCCAGCGGGGCGATCTTCCCATTGTAGAGCCCACCGACATCACCCTTGCGTTCGCGAAGCGCCTGCGGATCCTGTGGCTTTCGCGGCACTGGCTTTCCATCTGCTTTCGCCGCCCTGGCCGCGGTCACCCAAAGCGCGAGGCGCTTTTCGAACTGCGCCTTTTCCATCGCCGGATCCACGCCTTTCTTTGCGGCATCAAGCCCGGCGAGAAGCGGCTTTAATTCAGGTGAAGCATGCTGCGCCTCCGATGGAATCCAGGACTCGATGGGCGTGCCGCCAACCGAGGAATTGATCAGCCCTACCGGGACCTTGAGAGCTTGGTGAATCTCCCGTCCGAAAAAGTACGCCGTCGCTGAAAAGCCCGCCACCGTGTCTGGCGTGCAGATGATCCACTTCCCTTCACAATCATCCTTGCGTTTACCGGAAGCCTTCGCGGTCACCGTGAACATGCGGACCTTGGGGAGTGTCGCAGCCGCCTGCTCCTTTTCGAAGTCCTTCGCGCGGTTTACCGTCATGGCCATGTTGGACTGACCAGAGCCAAGCCACACCTCTCCCACCAGCACGTCCTTCACCTCAAGGTTGTTGGTGCCCTTCACCGTGAGCGTCGCAGGTTTGGCCGAGGATGGCATGGCATCCAGCCGCACCATCCACTTTCCATTCGCGCCCGCTTTCGCGGACTTGGTCTGGCCGGCAAAGGACACAGATACTTCCTCCCCCTCTGCAGCCCAACCCCAAACAGGCACCGGCTTGTCACACTGGAATACCGCATGAGTGCTGAACAAGGCAGGCAGCTTCACCTCAGCGCTGGCAGGCAAGGTGATGCCTGCCACGATGGCAGCGACAATGGCTGGGAATTTTGAAAGGCTCATGCGCGTGCAAAACAGCGTCACTGTGCCGTTTCTTGCACCGGCATTGCCTGCTTTTCCGCCACCCCACCCCAAATCTCCGTGAGCAGGGCATGCGTCTCCGGCTCAGACTCCTTGAGTTCCCCATGGACGAAGGGGAAGAAGTCGTTGGTGCCAAAATAGGCCTCAGACATCTCGGCGAAGAACTCCTTGTGGTTCGTCATCGCGTAGTGGCGGACCTTTGCCCCGTCGATCTTCAGCACTCGTGTGCCCCTGCCCGCAGCCACATAGCGTTCCCAGATCTGCTTGATGCGAGATTCTTCAAAGCCGAGCACTTGATCGTGGAAGGCATGCGCGAGCTCATGCAGCACGCACCAGGGCTGGATGAAATTGTGCTTGGGGTCTGTGAAACGCGCGGCCACCGGGATATGAACGCACTTCGCGAGATCCTCGGCATATCCGTTCTCCTTCAGCCATCCTGCCGAGGGATGGTACTGCATGGAGGTAAGGCCGCCATGGGTGAGGTCGAGCACGATGGCGACGCGCCTGCATTTGGCGAGGCAATCAAGGCTCATCACGCTGGCGATGTCCGCAAGCTTCGCTTCGAGCAATGCGAGAGCCCGGCTTCCCTTCTCCTGGTGAGGCGCCACGAGAAGCCGGTCATCTACGCGCACGGTCCATCCTTCCACGGTTTTGACCGTGCGCGAAACCGGCTTCTCCGGCAGGACCACCACTGTATGATCGCTTCCTGACGTGGCAGCAACGCCAACCAGGAAAAGTAGCACCGGAAATACAGCGGTATGGAGTCTCATTGGATGAAGTGAGTACAACAACGCAGGGCACAACGTTTCTCAACAATATAAATGGGCTTCACCAGATACGCCCTTGGGTCCCAGTGAGCTTGCCACCGAGGTCCCGATCTTGAAGAACGGGACCATCGTGGTGAAAGCCCACCCCCGCTCAGGGTGTTCTCCTCCGGCGAAGCAGCGCTGCGGAACATGCCAGGACGAGCAGCACCATGCGCCCCGGTTCGGGGACGACCGCAACGGAGATGATGCCGGTCGTGTAGAGATTGCTGGTGTCCCACTTCAGGCCAATGGCCAGGTCGGGAAGTTCCACCGAATGAAATCCCCCGCTGTGGTTGACTGGAGGAATCACCCCAGACCAGTCAAACAGCTGCCAGGAATCGCCGATGGCCCACGTGGACTCGGAAGTGCCGGTGGTGTCCCGCACCTGGAGAACGCCGCTGAGAATGACCTCGCTGGCGCTGTTGAGTACGAGCAGGTCATTGGCGTAGAGTGGGTCATTGGCACCCGCGTCATGGTCATAGATGTCGAACTGAACGGTGCCGAGAAGGCTGATGACGCCACTGGTCACGTCATCACCTCCCGTTTGAAGAGTAAGAATCGAGGCGTTTCCTCCCTGGAAGAACGCGCGACCGTGCGTATTCCCCACCATGAGGGTGGCGCCCGAGGCCACGGTGATGTTGATGATCCTCTCAGGGGTTGCTGGGGAGCCGGCCATCCTGCCCACGTAACCGGCGCCTCCCAAGGTGGCTCCTGATTCCACGGTCACATTGCCCGAACCGGTGGCAGAGCCAGTGAGATTGGCGACCAGGAGTGTACCTTCTCTGACCATAGTACCCCCTGCGTATAGATTGGCGGCAACCAAAGTGGTGACGCCAGTGCCAATCTTGGTCAGTGCGTGTTCGCCCGAGATGACCGGGTTCAAGATCAAATCACCAGCCCCACCGACGCTGGATGCGGAGCCCAGGATGATGGAGGAAAGATTCGCCGTGACGGTGGCAGTTCCCCCGCTGACGCTCACCGTGGGCGCCGTGTCGTAGCCCGAACCGGATTCAGCAACCTTGAGGCCGTTGAGGACGAAATTGGTGTTGTTCATCACGACGGCGGCTCCGGTGCCACCCGTAATGGTTACAGTGGGAGTTTCGGTGTAGCCTGTCCCGG